>JANYFO010000115.1 GCA_025362635.1 Gemmatimonadaceae bacterium
TTTGCAATATGTAGAGTCCAAAGTCAACAGCGCGATCGACAGGCCCAGTCGAACGGCGCCGCGAGCCGCCGGCGCAAATGCGGCGGATCGGTTTGCGTCAAACGTGAAGCCGAGATACGACGCACCAATACCCGCTTCAACACGCAGGCCGCCAAATGGAATGGGGCGGATCAGGGAGGCGTTGGCTTCGCGCCGTATATTTGTTTTGAGTGCGCTCGCCGTATATGCGCCAAGGCTCACGGTGGATGCAAATACGAATCCACCCGGTAGTTCGGGAAGACGAAGAACGAGAGTGCCGGTGTTTGCACGCACTTGTCCAACAAATCGACCACCGTCCGTCAGCCCGCTCGCCGCTCGACGCGAGTCCTCAACCGCCGCACGCCGAGCGACGACGCGCAATGTTGCACTGTGTAGGAGTTGTGCTTCGCCTTCGGCCGTCGCACTCCATGCGTCCGGCGCATTTGGGTAACGCTCCACACCAACTTCAGCACGAGCACTGCGAAGTCCTGCCAATCGGCCGTCGATCGCTATACCGAGTGCGTTCGAAGTAAAACTTCCACTCGGTGCATCAAACCATGTTGGTCGACCGCTAAGCGATACGCGTACTACGGTGGACAGTGGGTACGATATTGTGGCCACGACGCGATTCAGCGTGAGCCCAAGTGAAGTGTGCGTGGACACGGCATCGATACTGACAGATGGTGCCGATCCGCGACGCACCCAATCGGCAGCGCCTGGTCCGGCACCTTCCGGGAGTGTACGCGCAAGTGTGTGCGCCTCCCTCAAATGACCGGACGCAAGCAGTGCGTACGCGAGTTGCTCGCTGAGCTTTGGATCAGAGGGCGCACGCGCGAGTAGATCGCGTAATACCGTTACCGCTTCTTGTGGACGCCCAACTTGCATAAGCAATGTCCCGCGCGAGCGTGCAAGCGCCGTGTCCTCAGGTGACGCGACGAGGAGCGAATCGGCGAGTGCGAGTGCCGCGTTCGAACGTCCGGTCCACGTCAGTACGTTAAGCCGCCCGAGCAAGGCGCGTGAGTTTCGCGCGTCGCGTGCAGATACGCTCGCATACAGCTGCATCGCTTCAGGACGCGTGTCGGCAACCCACGAAAGCGCATCTGCATAGTCGACCGTTGCGTTTAAATCGGTGGGTTGATCGCGCACCAGCGTTGCGTACCGCCTTAGTCCTTCGCCGCGCGTCGACGGATTCCACGAGAGCGCCGACGCGAGCGCGTGTCGGAGCGCAGGGTCGTCGGGTGTACGTCGTTCGAGTGATCGCAGTACCGCGATGCCTTCGCCACGCGTTGGTGGATTCCACGTCAGCGCTTGTCCTAACGCCAGCCGCAATTCTAATGAGTCCGGAGCGAGTGCGGCCGCTTTGCGCAGGTGTACGACGCCCGAATCAGATCGGCCCGACCACGACAACCATTGCCCGAGGTCGCGTTCCAGCGAAAAATCAGAAACGCCAAGTGCCGAAAGTCGACGCGCGAGCGGCAATGCTTCGATCCAACGTCCGTTGGCCGAGAGAAGTCCCATTAGTTCTCGCAGTGCGGGCAGCGCACTGGAATCGGCGCGTATCGCGACCTGATACAACGCAATAGCCTGGGCTGTGGAGCCGCGCGCTCCGGCGGCGCGCGCAGAATCGAGTGCGCCGCTGCTTTGGGCATGCGCGTGTGTATTCGTGCAGAGTGCAACAACGAGCACGATCGCGAGGTACAGTTTCACGTCTGACTCTGTGTCGTCATCGCGAGAAACTTTCCATGTCGCGGTGCCACTTCCCAAAACATGTGTCGCATAATGGCGTCGCCGACGTCTGAATCGCTGACCAGAAAGCGTATGCCATTCGCATGACGTGCGTGACCGTTGACATTAAATGCTTCGGTCCAAGCGATCTGTCCAAACGCCGAGACGGTACGTTCCGGCAGCATGAGTTTTACGGTCACAAACGTACCGATGTCTAATCGTTCGTCAAGTGTAAATGACACACCCTGTCGATTCAAGTTGCGCGCGAATGTCGCCTCTTGCACGATGATCGCGCCGTCAGGCCCAAGCCGCTGCAATGCGAAGCGCGCCTCAGTATCGAGATCTTGCGGAAACCGATAGGTGGACCGCAGTTCACGCCTGTCAAGAATGCGCGCGACGCCCGGTGCGGTGACAACGAAAAAATATCCGCCGAACATTGCTGTAACCAAATACGCCCACAACTCGCCTTGATTGCGAGTTGCGTTGGCTTGCACGACGGCGACAACCGTTGACGTGTAGACTAAAAACAGTAACAGCACATACGGCCACGCTTGCGAAAGTTCAGCGGCCGCCGCGCGAGATTTCGGCGTGACTTGGAATGCAGTGTCGTGACGAAAATAGCCTGACATCGCCGTCAGCGTCGCATGAATTTTGACGAAATTGTAGCGCTCCATCAGAAACGGCGTGCGCCAGTTCCTTGCCAACACACTGGCCGCTGTAAAATTGGCGATGAGAAACGGCACGTAATATTGCACGTACGCGAGCGGGTCGGTACGCAATGGGAAAATGCCGGTCAGCGACGCAAAAATCACGGTCAGCACACTCAGCAGTCGAACCCAACTGAAAACAATGTTGTACTCGTACGACGCCAAGTAGCTGAGACGCTGCACCAGGCTCAGTCCGGGGCCGAGCAGCGGACTCTCAAGTCGCAACACTTGGGTTGAGCCAACACCCCAACGTCGCCATTGATTCACGTAACCGGAAAATGTTTGCGGAGCCAGACCGCGCGCGACGCTGCCGTTAAAGTAGAGCACGCGCCAGCCAGCCTTCTGCAACCGCAGTCCGGTGTGCAGATCCTCCGTAATGGTCCCGGTCGCAAAGCCACCAATGGCGTCCAGCGCGGATCGTCGAAGCATCGCCGGACTGCCGCAGTATATGGTGGCGTTGCAGTAGTCTTTCGCCGGTTGAATCACATTGAAAAAAAGCTCCTGCATCTGCCAACCGGCGCGCTGCCGCCAGTCCATTTCATGTTGGAACGAATCGAGATTGTAGCAATCTTGATTGGCTTGCACGATGCCCACAGGCGCTTCGCGAAAGAACCCAATCATCTCGTCAATCAACGACGGAATGGCCACATGATCTGCATCAAGCGTTACTATAAATTCCGCGTTGCTATGACGCAGCCCGTTGTTCAAATTGCCGGCTTTCGCGTGCGTATTGTCGAGGCGGCCGAGATATTCGCAACCAAACTCCGCCGCCAGACTGGCAACGCTCGCACGATTACCGTCATCAAGCACCAGCGTACGATGTGGATATCGAATAGCAACAGCGCAGGCGATGGTATCGCGCAAAATGTCCAACGGTTCATTGTACGTGGCAATAAAAACGTCCACGCGACGCTCGGGCAATATTTGCGGCACGCGATAAAAGCGTTGCCACCACGTGCCGAGGAGGAGCCCGATCGTGGAGAGATAGGCTAGTGATTCCGTGACAAAAAAGATCACGAAAAACCAATGCGCCGACGGATTGTCGGTGTGAAACCAGCGCCACCACAAATAGCGCGCACCAGTAACGATGGTGACAACGGCAAAAAAGCGACGGAGCCACAGGCGTGACGCGTTCGTCCGCAATTCGACGAGCGAAGTCACCGAGACGACCCGTCTCTCGCTAGCTCTGTATTGAAGTACGGCAAAAGCGCATTGACGGCGACGATGTAATCATCCGCGCTGAGCTGCGGACCGGTGCGCACGCGGAGCCGATGACGGCAATCGTATTTTCGCATCGTCGTGAGCTCAGGAGCTAACTCCTCTAGCACCGTGGCCAGCGGACCAACCTTTGTTCGCAAAGCGTAGCGATCCGCCGCAAGAATCGTGATTTCAGCTACCGCGCCGGAGTCAACTCTTAATTCGATACATGTGGGCGTTTGGTTTGAGCGTCGGCGACCCGAGCCTGCGTCGAGCGCAACGGCACCAATGGCGCGCGTGGCGCTGCGAACGCCACCACCACTACCGCCACCACCACCGCTGCCGTTCGCTCCAGTACCCGCACCGGCACCGGCACCGGCACCCGCACCCGCACCGGCACCGCTAGCACCGCTGCCAACGCGCGCAGAATCGAGCCGCGTCGCCGCTACGAGTTGCAATGCGCGTTGAAGTTCTGCGGGTGTGTATGTCGCACCGGCCACGCCGCTGCCCGCGACCGTTGCTGCATTTGCCGGTCGCGGAACGGTTGACGTTGGCGTAGTAGCGAGCGCCACGCGCGCATCTTCAATCGGCAGTGCGCCAATCGGCAAACGCTGCACACTTACTGGTGTGAGTGCTTGCGACAGAGCCGGAGCGATGGAGTCCAATTGCAGACGTACCGAGTCTGTCTGACGTGTCACGGCCGACAGTGACGCCGCCGTGCTTGTGCGCAGCAGTGACGACGTGGCAATCGTGCGTTCAACGTCGGTGATGCGCGCGGGAAGATCGGACGTGCCATTGGTCTTGAAGGTCAGAGAGCCAGCAGCTGATTTTAGTGCGAGCAGGGAGTCTCGCTGTCGCTGCAACAGTCCGAGCTGCGCGGACAGCGCGCTGTCACGCGCGTACGCATTGCGCAACGCATGCTCGAGTGAATCGAGGCGTTGCGCGAGCGCTAACAACTTTGCGACGCGTGGGTTTTCCTTTAGCAGCGAGTCCGGAACTGCTGCGGTGCGCACTGGTGTGGTCGACGCAGCCTGCTTCAATACTGAAAATCCAAAAATCAACAGCGCGATAAATAAGGCGAGTTCGGCTTCCGTAAACCCGATGATCGATTGCCCGCCCTTTACTCGGCCCCGCCTGCGCGGTCCACTTGGTGCTGTCACGGTTCGTCGCCGAAGATCGGCACGCCGCGCGCTGGCCCGACATACGGCGTGGATCTCGGCGTAGCGGCCGTCGGCCCCACGGGCGCGAGCGTCGGCGCGACGGCGGTGCTATTCCCGTCGTCGGATCGCGTGCGGAAACCCATCGTCGGTCGATGTTCGTCGTCGTCGCCGATGGGTACGCTTGGCGCATCGAGCGCGCCCAGCGGGATGTCCGTTGCAGTCGACGACAAAAGCGCGCAAGTTCTCAAATCTTCTAAGCGCGCAAGAAACTGCTGCTGTGTTGCTTCAAGTTCTTTGGATTGCTTTGTCCGTTCGTCGGCCATTTCGCGAAAGAACTCCTGGCGCGCCAATTCAAACGCGACCGCGTGACTGGTAACGGCGTTGGCAAGCGCCGCCAAGCGATCATCCTCGGGCGGCGACTCATCGCGGACCAGTCCGAGCAGCGCCTGCCGGCTAAATAATCCGACGATGGTTGTGAGCACTGCTCCGCCAACTTCCTGCGTCATCAGTTCGGGACTACGACTGAACAGCGCGAAATTGTACGAGACGTCATTAAAGATTTTGAAAAGGCCGAACATCGTCAGCAAGAAGCCGAGAAAGTAAGGAGAATCTTTTAAGGAATCGCTGTCTTGTCGACCGACGTCGATTCGATTTGCAAACAAATAGAACGTGTAGACAACAATGGGAATTGAAGGGAAATATGGTCGCCAAATCTCCGAAAAGATCGACCATGAACTAGCAGCGAGCGCTACGGTGAAGGCAAAAAACGCTCTATTCGGAAATTCGTTCACACGGCGCCGGCGCGGGGTAATGTGCATCGCTCGCCAACTTGGCGAGGACGCTACTGAAGGGACGTGCTGTCCGGCAGAACCGTCACAAACTGACAGACACCGGTACGCCACCACTGACCAAGTTCATCCAGCTGCTCACCGTGCGCAACCCGGTTGCCAGTAGAAATCACAAGCACGCTTGTGATCTGCGTCACGCACCAAATTGTGACGTTGCCACTGGATACTTCTGTGCACCTTTGAGTATTCAATTGTGGCGGACCATTGACTGCCGAAGTCAACGCGTTACCTTCTTTAGGCTAGGGGTGGCGGGAACACACAGCCGCTCTTGCTTGCAGCTGTTGTTGGATTTGTTGGGCACAATTTGAACGTCGAAGCAGTCGTCGCGCACCCGCGCGGCTTCGACGCGCCATGGGTCCCCGGTCGCGCTCCAGCGGCGGCCGTACCCGGCGAG
>JANYFO010000117.1 GCA_025362635.1 Gemmatimonadaceae bacterium
CGACATGGGATGGTGGTGTAGCTCCAAGCTCGGCGTTGGTCATGATGAGATATTACCGAGATACTCCGGCAGCGCTAGCGGGTGAGGGAGTGCAAAACTTTACTGGCCACCGGCCAAGGCATTCGCGGTGCGCACGCGATAGCTTTGTCATTCCTTGTCACCGCGTTCATCAACACATCGATATGTGTTGACGCGTTGAAGTGTCACCTAGCGGTTGCAACCACATTCTCCACAACTTAGTGATCGAGCTGGCCCTTCTCGGCCCGCCAGTGCTGCGTCGGTCGGGCGAAGCGTCAGACGTTGTGTTGGTGCAGCCGCGTCGGCTCGCGTTGCTTGCGTATCTCGCTGCATCGATCGGCTCGCTGCAACGTCGTGATCGATTGCTCTTGTTGTTTTGGGGTGATCAACCAGAACCGCGCGCACGCGCCAGTCTGCGACAAGCATTGTATTTCCTCCGACGCTCGTTGGGCGATGAAGTGCTCATCACGCGGGGCGATGATGAAGTTGGTCTTAATCCGTCGTCAATATCTGTCGACGTTCGCGCGTTCGAAGATGCGTTAGCGGCAGGACGCGTCCACGACGCGATGGCATTATATCGCGGCGATTTTCTCGCCGACTTCAATGTCAGCGACGCGGTAGAGTTCGAACGTTGGGCCACGGATAAACGATGCGAGTTACGTCGTGGTGCCCTGCAAGCTGCTTGGCAGCTTGCGGAGAGCGCGGTCACTCATGACGAACGCAGCGCGGCCATTGCATGGGCGCGAAAGGCCATCGAACTCGCGGACAACGCGGAAGGGGACGTACGCCGAGCCATGCAGATGATGGCCGGCGCGGGTGAACGGATCGGCGCGCTGGCGATTTTTGAGACTTTCCGCCAACGGCTTGCGACTGATCTGGGCGCCGTTCCTGAGGCGGCAACGCTCGCGCTGGCGAATTCACTACGCGCGACCGACAACGCGGATGTGTCGAAGGTTCCGGTGTTAGATCACGCGCCCGCGCTTGCGGTTCGCTCGATCACGCATCAAGACGACGCTGTTGCACCTTTACCATTACGCATCGCTGCGCGTCGCACGGTCAGCGTGACGGTCGGTATCGTCGCCGTCCTGCTGCTTGCCCTCACTGTGCTCCATCAGCGCGCGGTGTCTGCCCCCCTCGACGCTGGCGAGGCCAATCGTGTTGCCGTCTTTCCATTTACGATTCGTAGTCGCACCGCGCAATCGGGATATTTGCGAGAAGGCGCAGCAACACTTCTTGGGTTAGCGCTTGATGGCGCGGGTCGATTGCGCATTGTCGATCCGAATGCCGTGCTCTCGGCGTCACCACACATCATCGATCTCGACGCGGGTCGTCGCATCGCCGCATCACTCCACGCGGGCGCCTTCGTGCTCGGCGAAATTGAAGCAGCGGGGCAGCACCTCACCGTTGCCGCGACGTTATACGACGCGAGTGGTCGTGTGTCCGCACGGGCTAGTGCCGTGGGTGACGAGACCCGCGTATTTGATCTCGTGGATTCGCTCGCGCGGCACCTCGCAATTGGTACCATGACCGATTCGACCGTGCGACTCGCCAACGTCGCCTCGACCTCGACACGTTCACTCCCCTCATTCAAATCGTTTCTTGTTGGCGAAACGCAGATGCGCGCGGGTCATTATCGCGAGGCGGTGACGGCGTTACTCGAAGCCGTTGCTGCTGACAGCACGTTTGGACTTGCGTACTATCGCTTGTCGCTCGCACGCGAATGGACCAGTGGCGAAATTTCTTCCGATTCGGCGGCGGCACTAGCGGAGCATTTTTCTGCGCATCTGCCGGCGCGCGATCGCAAGTTGTTGGCGGCGCGCCGAGCCGTGGTGCGTCGACATGGCGTTGAGAGTGAACGCCTCGTGCGCGAGGTACTCGCTGACGACCCTACGGATGCCGACGCATGGTCGCAACTCGGCGAGATTCGTTTTCATTTAGGACCCAATGTTGGTCGAAGCATTGATGAAGCGCGCGAGGCGTTTCTGACGGTACTGCGTTATCGACCCAACGATCTTGCGGCGCGCGTGCATCTCACACGAATAGCGGCGCGCAGCGGTGATACGTCGCTTGTACGTGCGTGGAGTGGTGGCGACGCGTGGTCGGGCGATGCGTGGTCGGGCGACGCCAGCGGAATTGGTATGTTTGAACTCGCGGCGATGCGCGCAGTGGTGCTAGGCGACGTGCGTGCGCAGGGTGCGATTGTCGCGGCTGCAACGCGCGCGACTGATTTGTCCGTCACGAGCGCGGTGTGGCGACTCGCGGTGTACTCGGGCGACCCGGAAGCGGCTGCGCTTGCCGCGTCACGAGAACGTGGGCAAGCGAGCGATGCAGACGTGCTCATGACCGACATCACGCGCGGACATCTCGGCGCACCGAAAACTTCGGATGCGGCGCTGCGACAACAGCACGCGGTGATGCTGGGCCTAATGCTGTCGCTGCCATCCGCGCCAGATCTGCCTGCGCTCGCGCAACGCGCGCACGTCGCACTCGGGCAAATCTTACGTGAACGCTCGGACAGCACGACGCACGTGGTGTTAGTCAGTGCGCGTATGCTCGAAGCGCGGTATGCGGAATTGTCGCCGATCGTCGCGTTGTCGGTGGCATTGTTACCCTCCGAGAAAGCAACGGTCTTGGCGATATCTGAGGCCATACACGTCACGGCCGATCCGTCGCGCGCCCTGCGTCTTATCACGCCGGACAAAATTGATGAACCGACATTGTTTCGCAACGGGTTGTATGACATCGTCGCTTCAATTCGTGCGGAAGCCGCGCATCAACTGCATCGCGATGATGACGCGATCGAATGGCTGCGATCAATCGGCATGAATTCTTCCGGATCGAGTGCTGCAATCGCGTTTGCAACGAGGCGAATTGCGGTGATTGAAGACGCGCGCGGCGCACATGCCGTTGCACGACCGACGTGGGTGCGATTTGCGAAGATGTGGCGGTCGTGTGATGTGGAACTGCAACCGCTCTTGCGCAACAAATAGTTCATTCGGCTCCAGCAAGCCAAGTCGCGTCAGAAAGCGGTAGCTCATAAAGCTCTGCGCGCGCGGGTACACCCGAGAACGCATACCGCTGGACCGTTTGTGCACGGAACTCCGCCGCCGTCACACAATCGGCGCGCACCGCGCCCACCACAAATAGCCGGAGCAACGGCCATCCTATCACGCGTGACCTGACATAATAGGGTATACGAGCGTCGGTCATTCCCCTAATGCGCGCGTTCTGCTACAGGGCCCTTCAATAAGTTGCGGCCAGCGAGTGCAGCGAGCAATCGCTAATGACTTTGTGAGCGGCAACGCAAGGTTAGGTAGCTTCGTCGACGATCGACGACGTAACCGAGGGCGGGGTGGTAATCGTCGGGTGCGTGCCGGGGCCGCACGACCAGCGCGCCCCTCGAAGTCTCGCGCGCCCGGCGGCAAGACCGCTATTCGACTACCAGACCATCGATGCCCAGCCGCTCAGTACCTGTCTTCTGTTAATGGCTCTGTCGGCAAGGACCGAAAATTTCGATACTGCAAAGCGGCACTGATCCAGCTCAAGATCGCCGATGTGGCCATCACGGAGACCGACCAGCCGGACGCCGCCGGTACGGCAATGAGCACCAGCACGAACGCCAACGTCGCGAAACCCGCACCAAAAATCGACGCAATGGCAACCCGGCGGAACACGGATTTTGAACTCAAAGCAGAAGGCATTGTGTTGACTTAAAAGTGTGTGAGGCTCGCTAACTCCCTATTCACCTGATCAAATCCTACGGCCTCCGCTGAACTCCGGCAACCCACGCAGCAATGCCCGCTATCCCTCAATCAGCCCGTCGGCCGGACTCCGCACTCCCAAGCGTCCACGATTGAACATGTGTCTGTAAATCATCGTGGTGCTCTCATCCGTCTGACCATGCAGCTCCGGCGGGGTGCGGATGTCATAACCGTCCTCCGGAAGGTGCGTGGCCAACGAATGGCGCAGCGTGTGACACGTTGCGCGCGCCGACCGCCCGGCTCCGCGAACCGCACTCTGCACAGCGCGCTGCACCGTCGTCTCGTGCAGATAATGGCGACGCTCCTTCCCGCTCACGCGGTCCCGAGAGCGCTTCGACGCCGGAAACAACCATTGCCACCCGAAGTCTGCGGCCCACGACGGCGCCTTGCGGTCGCGGGCCGTTGGCAACGCAACGCGGCCGGCGCCGTCACACAGATCTCGCGCGCTCAACGTCGACATCCTTCACCCGAAGCGTCAGACCTCGTTCCCTGCAAAACGCATTCACACCCAGCGCCGCACCCGCGCACTATACTCGGCAAATTCGTCAGGAAATCTTTCGCGCAAATGCCGCTCTTCACGATGAATTACCTGCGTCACAATTCCGATTAACACAAACGGCAACAGCAACAAGCACCACAACGAGCCCGTCGCGACAACGCCGCCGAGATACGCAACAGAGAACCCGAGGTACATCGGATTGCGCGTGTACGCATAGATGCCGTGCGTGACAAGATTGCGCGCTGGTCGATTGGGATAAACGGCAGTCCGTGCTCTACGAAACGTAAACACGCCGGTGAGCACGAGCGCGACACCGGCGAAAAACAGGCCGGCTCCCACAGCTCCGGTCCACGCGGCCCTCGGCACGACAACAGGAAGCGGCACCAAGCGATCAAGGACGGATCCGACGAGGAACGCGAATGCAAATGGTAATGGCGGAGGAAA
This sequence comes from Gemmatimonadaceae bacterium, assembly GCA_025362635.1. Taxonomy (GTDB): domain Bacteria; phylum Gemmatimonadota; class Gemmatimonadetes; order Gemmatimonadales; family Gemmatimonadaceae; genus Gemmatimonas. The sequence goes on from JANYFO010000117.1 coordinate 4,723, forward strand.
ACGCACGGCGGGTCCGAGATCACGCGGCGCATTGGTTTGAGTACTGGTCATCGGCAAAGCATGTCGCGCGTACGCGAAGAATGCCAGCGTCCGCCCTGCGGTGTGCAAGTTTTTCGGCGGCCGGCGTCTCCAAGGCGAATCTCACCTCGGAGTCCTTTATGCAACGCACGCTGCTCGCGCTTGTAATCCTGCTCGGCCCTGCCCTCACCAACGCACAAGGGCGACTCTTCGCGCGCCCGTGCGCGCCACCGCCGTGTCCTCCTGACGCGATCTGCGAGCGACCGTTGCCGATGCCCGCCGCGGTGCGCTGCAACGGGCGTATTGAACGCGTGTCGAGCATGGTACAGGTACAATTGGTCGACCGCGTCCTGCGCTACGAAGTCACTGAAATTTTTCGCAATGCTGGCGGCGCAGTTGCCGAAGCAGACTATGTGTTTCCACTTCCCGCAGGCGCCGCATTTGAAGATCTCAAATTGTCCATCAACGGCGAGCTGGTGTCTGGCGAAACCATGAACGCCGACAAGGCGCGCGGCATCTACGAAGACATTGTGCGCAAAATGCGCGACCCCGCGCTCGTAGAGTGGATGGGCAGCGGTCTGTTACGCGCGCGCATCTTTCCAATTGCGCCAGGCGAAGAAAAAACGGTTGTTGTCCGTTTTCAAAGCGTTGCTGTGCGAGAAGGCGACGCACTACGCATTGACTATCGACGTGGCAGTGACGCGCTTTCGTCGCGCTTCACGCTGCGTTACCAACACACCGACGCGTTCGGCGATCCATCCTCACCCACACACACGCTGCGAGTGGCGAGCGAAGGGCGCACGCACATCGTCGAAGCGCGCGGATCTGGCAGTGATGTGAGCGTGCTCATTCCATTACGGCGCGCTGACGAGGCATCCATGAGCGTGCTAACGCACCGAGTAGGCAACGATCCCGGTTTCGCGATGATCACCGTCACCCCGCCATCAAACGCCGCTGCGCGACCCACACCGCGCGACCTCACGTTTGTCGTCGACGTGTCCGGTTCAATGCAAGGACGTAAGCTCGAACAAGCCAAAGCTGCGGGCATTACACTGCTCGAAACACTGCGACCAGTTGATCGTTTTCGCCTAATCGACTTCTCCACCGATGTGCGTTCGTTTCGCAGCGACTGGAGCACAGCAACAGCAGACAACGTGCGTGCAGCGAAACGCTATCTCGAGGCGCTGCGCGCCGAAGGCTCGACCAACATCAGCGAAGCGCTCACAACCGCACTGCAAACAACAGCACGAAATGATGGCTGGCGCACGGAGCATCGCATGCCACTTGTTGTCTTCGTTACCGATGGTGAGCCAACGGTTGGAGAACGCAATCCAGACGCGATCGCCGCACTCGCTGCGCGGCTACGCGGTCAAGCGCGCGTTTTCACCGTGGGTGTTGGCACCGGCGTGAATGCAGCACTCGTCGAGCAACTGGCGCTGCAGGGCCGAGGCACTGCACATTTTGTTCGTGATGACGAGTCGGTGGAAGCATCCGTGTCGCTGCTCGCCCGTCGACTCGCGTCGCCCGTGCTGACGGACGTACGCATCGTGAGCAGCGGCGTGCGACTTACTTCGCTCTTACCCGCTGGCCCCATTGATGTTTTTGCGGGGCAAGACCTCGTCGTACTCGCACGGTATGATGGCAGCGGTGATGCGACGGTTCGATTGGAGGGGCAGTCGCCCACCGGGCCAATCACATGGTCGACACGCGCACATTTTGTTGATCAGGATCGGAGCAACCCCTTCGTTGCTCGCTTGTGGGCCGCTCAACGCATTGGATGGCTGGCTGCGGAAAAGCGTCGCAGCGGCAGCACCCGCGAACTCGACGATGAGATTCGCTCACTCGGCGAACACTTCGGCATTCCCACGGAATTCTCGTCGTATCTCGTCGTCGAACCCGGTATGAGCACCGCGAGCGGTAACACGCGACGTGCTCTCGCGAACAGTGGTGCTCCGTCGCTCGCGCCTACATCGGCACCATTGGCTCGCGCCGATGCGCAGTTTGAAGCCGCGCGCTCGTCAGCGAAGCAGCGGGATGCAAAATCTGTTTCGGCACTCGACGACATGGGTACCGCTGCACAGGCGACACGGGGAGTGGGCAATCGTCGCTTCGCACTCACAAATGGCGTGTGGACCGACGCTCGCTATGTCACGACGATGCGGACCATCGTCGTGCGGCCGTACTCCGCTATGTATTTTGCACTCATGCGCCGACTGCCGGAGTTACAAGAAGCCTTCGCCTTGGGCGACCGCGTTGTCGTCGCGGGGCGCGCTGTTGCGCTCTTGCTCAAAACGGATGGTGTCGAGCGAGTTGACGATGCGCAGCTCAATACCATCGTGCGCGACTGGTAGGCAACGATGAACGACGACGCGCTCGAGCGATTGTTCAAACTTTATCACGAGCCGCTCGTGCGCTACCTCACGCGTCGTCTAGGTGATGGCGATTGGGCAGAAGAGATTGCGCAGGAAACATTCTTGCGCGCGCTTCGCCAAGACGTACTCACCAGCGAACGATCGTGGCTCTTCGCGGTGGCAACGAATTTGGTGCGCGATGACGCGCGGAAGGAAGCGCGTCGTCGTCATCATCTGCAGTTACTCGCAGATGAAGAGCGTGGTCGTGTCGTCGAGCCGGATACCGCATCGGTCGACAACGCGCATGAGCGGGCGTTGGCGCGCCGTGCCGTTGATGGATTGGCCGAGAAGGATCGCCTTGCGCTGTTGATGCGTGAGGAAGGATTGAACTACACAGAGATTGCGGACGCACTGCAATTGTCGGTGGGGTCAGTTGGGACAACGCTGGCGCGCGCGCGACGTCGGCTGACCGAATCATACGAAGCGCTACAACAGCACGACTCGCGACGGGACGGAGGTTTGCATGGGGCATCTTGACGAAGGGTTGGTGCACGCGTGGCTCGACGACGCACTTCCAGCGGAGGAAGCGCGCGACATCGCGACGCATGTACAATCGTGCGTATCGTGTGCGGCGCTCGTTGCGGAAGCACGCGGCTTCATCGCTGCATCCACACGCATCGTTGCGCAGTTGGACCACGTGTCGGCGAACGTCATACCGGAAAAAATCGCGACGGTTGGGAGTCTCAAACACCAGAGGCGACGCACCTGGTGGCGACATCCGGGCTTCGCCGCCGCTGCGGTGTTGGGTGTCACAACATTGAGTTGGCTCGCGCTACGCGATGACAAGACGATTGTTGCGCCTGCTGCTGCGCCAGTTGTTGCAACGGCGGTACCGATAGTTGCGGAACCTGTCAAAGCAACACCAACGCCCACCTCAACGCCCACTTCAACGCCTCAACCAACCAAACACTCTGGTGCTGCGCCCGCACCCACAGTGGCGACGATGTCGCGCAATGCAAAGGCAAGTGCGATTACGCGCGGCGACGCGGCCGTGAGCGCTGCTGTCGCCGATCGTCCTCTTCCTCGCGCAGAGGCACTGGCTGTCCCGATGGCCGCACCGCTGCCTCTCACCATGCGAGCTCGCAGTGCGAATACATTGACGGCCGTCGAACGCGAAGCGACACCAACAGGCTTCGTCGGATGTTATACGGTCTCACCTGCTCGCGGCGACGACGCAAAGAGCGGCGGTTTACCGCTCGCTGAACTTCCGCCAAACATTCAGCTCACAGCTTCTGTCGCGACGACATCAGATACCACAACGTCCTTTGTCGCGTACGGACGTTCGAGCATAGATGCTGCGGCGCAATCACTACGGTGGCGTGCCATTGCGCCCAACGTATTCGCTCTATCGCGCAGTTCGGATCCCGATGCGCCGATGGTCCGTGTAGTAGTGGGCGCATTCACTGGAGCGGCATACCTAGCGCATCGCACCAGCTGTCCGTGAGGATACATTCGAGCGAAACGACGGGACGGTGCGTAAGTCCCCCGTAGCAGATCGCCGACAGGGGGTCGCTCAACTCTCCCGCACTCCCCGACCCACACGCATGCTCATCGCCACTGAAGCTCCAGATCGCACGAACGATCCCCATCGCTTCCTGCCGTTCCTACTCGTGCTCTTTGTTGGCAGCGGACTGTCGGCGTTGATCTACGAAGTGGTCTGGTTTCAGTTGCTCGAACTGGTGGTTGGATCATCCGCCATTTCGTTGGGTGTATTGCTCGCCACGTTTATGGGGGGCATGTGTATTGGCAGTCTTGCGCTCCCGCGTTTCGCCTCGCGCACGCAGCATCCACTGCGCACATATGCGATGCTTGAAGCGGGCATCGCGATCATTGGCGTGCTGGAACTGTTTGCCATCCCTCTTGTGGGCAAATTGTATTCGCCCGCTGTAGGACATGGCTTGGCGGCCATTTTGCTCCGCGCGGTTGTTGCCGGTATTTGTCTGCTGCCGCCAACGGTGCTAATGGGCGCGACATTGCCAGCAGTCGCTCGATGGATTGAGTCCACCCCGCGCGGTGTGTCGTGGCTTGGATTTTTTTACGGCGGCAACATTACCGGTGCCGTATTTGGCAGTGTACTCGCTGGGTTCTATCTCCTCAAAGAACATGATAGTGCGTATGCAACGTACGTTGCGGCAGTCGTCAACCTGTGTGTGGCCGCAATGGCGTGGGCGTTGGCGAGTCGCGCGCCTCGCGTTGTCCATGACGATGTGCCCAGTACGGCACACGTGCGCGAGCTATTGCCGGATTCTCGTGCGGTGTTCATCGCTATCGGCATCTCGGGCGCATGTGCGTTGGCATCGGAAGTCGTCTGGACACGTCTCCTTTCGCTCACCTTCGGCGCATCGACGTACACGTTCTCGATGATCCTCGCTGTCTTTCTCACGGGCTTGGGCATCGGCAGTGCCGTCGCCGCTTGGCTCTCGCAAATTGTTGCGTCCCCGCGCTCCGCGTTCGCGTGGTGTCAATTTCTGCTCATGCTCGCGATCGCATGGTCGGCCGCTGTGATTTTTCTGGCGCTTCCCAACTGGCCGATCAATCCATCGCTCGCACCAAGCGCGTGGTACGCGTTGCAGATGGATCTCGTACGTTGCGCGCTTGCCATTTTGCCTGCGGCATGTTTGTGGGGCGCAAGTTTTCCATTCGCGTTGGCCGCACTGGCGAAACCAAACCAAGATACCAGCCGACTTGTTGGCCGAGTCTACGCGGCGAATACAGTTGGCTCTATTCTCGGTGCAGTGATCTGTAGCTTGTTGCTCATTCCATTTTTTGGGACTCGCGATGCGCAACGCATTCTGATTGCGTTGTCGGGCATCTCCGCAACGCTACTCTTTTTCTCGCAGCGAAAGGTGGCGCGTACTGCGGCTTCGGTGAACCAGTCGTCAAGTCGATTTGGGTTGCTGATCGCTCCTGTCGTTGCCATTCTTTTGATCGTGACGGTTCCCGCGCTGCCGGGCTTGCTCGTTGCCTATGGTCGATACGCCGTCACGTGGATTGATCGCACCACCGTACTCTACGTTGGTGAGGGCATGAATAGTTCGGTGGCCGTCACGAAAGTATCGGCCAGCGGCGCTACGCAATTTCATGTGAGTGGCAAAGTTGAAGCGTCAAGTTTACCGCAAGATATGCGACTCCAACGCATGCTCGCGCATCTCCCGGCGCTGGTACATCCCAATCCAAAATCAGTGCTCGTGGTAGGTTTTGGCGCAGGTGTGACCGCAGGCTCGTTCTTGCCGTATCCGAGTCTCGAACGCCTGGTGATTTGCGAACTCGAACCGCTCATACCGCAGGTTGTATCTACCTGGTTCACGGTCGAGAACAATGACGTGCTGCACGACAAGCGCACGCAAGTGTACTTCGATGACGCACGAAGTTTTGTCTTGACAACAGATGAACAATTCGATGTCATTACGTCCGACCCCATCAATCCGTGGGTGAAGGGCGCGGCGACATTGTACACGCGCGAATACTTCGAGGCCGTGAAACGACATCTCAAGCCCGGCGGTGTGGTCACGCAATGGGTGCCGTTGTACGAGAGTACGATTGCGGCAGTGCAGAGTGAACTGGCGACCTTTTTTTCTGTGTTCCCCGACGGCACAATCTGGGCAAACAACATTGATGGACGCGGTTATGATATTGTGCTACTTGGCCAAGCAGGAGCAACGCACATTGACATCGAAGGTATGCAGCAGCGCTTCGAGCAAGCGGGCTATCAAAAGGTGGGTGCGTCGCTTAACGACGTCGGCTTCAGCTCGCCATTGGAACTGTTTGCGACATACGCCGGGAATAGCCGCGATCTCGCCAACTGGCTCAGCGACGCCGCAATCAACACCGATCGCAACCTTCGACTCCAGTACTTGGCTGGCATCGGTATCAACAAGTATCAAGAAGCGAGTATCTTCGAGCAGATCGTAAAACATCGTACATTTCCGACAACGTTGTTCATCGCGAACGATGCGTGGAAATCGCAGTTGCGAAGTGCGATTGGATCGCCGTGATCAAGCGAGCGGTTCAGCGCCCGAGTGGTTCACATTCAACACTGACATCGAGAATTCACATGCGAACGCCGCAGTTCCGCGCACGTTGTAGCGCCCCATTGCTCGCCCTTGCGTTGTTAGTCGGCGCGCGCGCTTCCGTTGCCCAACCGAGCAGCGCACTCCCCGACAGCATGAAAGCAAAGCGATGGGCGATTGAGAACGAGTTGCAATCGCTCGCGGTCGTCAATCGCAAAGTGATGATTCCGATGCGCGATGGCATTCGCATTCCAGCCGACATCTATTACCCGAAGGGCGCGTCGAGCAAATATCCGGCGATTTGGGTGCGCACCCCGTACAACTTCAATTATTGGGACGTCGCGAACGGAGTGCCACGTGACATGACGTCGGCGCTCACGGCGGTCAAGCGCGGTTACGCCTACATCGACATGCAGGAGCGGGGTCATTTCTTCGCCGAAGGGAATTACGACATTCTCGGAGCGCCGCTCTCGGATGGTGATGACGAACTGAAGTACCTCAGCGCGCAGGCGTGGTCGAATGGGAAAGTCGGCACGACCGGTTGCTCGTCGACCGCAGAATGGCAACCCGCAGTCGCGTCACTCGGTAATCCGGCGTTCGCCGCGATGAATGTGCAAGGCTTCGGCGCCGGCGTAGGCAAAGTTGGTCCGTACAACGAGATGGGTAACTGGTATCGTGGTGGAGCGGTGCAAATGCTCTTCATTGACTGGTTGATGGGTGAGCAAAATCAGGTACGTCCGATGTTTCCGGCCAATACAAGCCAGGCCGATCTTATTCGCGTGTCCAAGTCATTCGATCTTGCACAGCATCAGCCGCCGGTCGATTGGGCAACGGCGTTCTGGCATCTCCCCGAGCAAGATCTCATCCAGGCCGTGGATGGACCGCATGGCATCTTTGCGGATTCGATGCCGGTCGCGAGTGGCGGTGCAATGATCAAGCGCGCACCGAACGATCCAGCGTGGCGTCGCGGTGGGTTGTGGCACGATGACATGCCGATCAACATCCCCGGCCTCTGGTTCATGTCATGGTATGACGTATCTGTTGGGCCGAACCTCGCGATGTACAACCATGTGCGAAAGACGGCCAAGGGCGCGGCCGCAAATCAACAGTGGGCAATCATTGCACCGGTTGGTCATTGCGCGTATACGCGTGCGAGCGAGCATACCGTTGTTGGTGAGCGCGACATGGGTGACGCGCGACTTGGCTATCTCGACATCACATATGCATTCTTCGACCAGTTCCTGAAGGGAAAGGGCGATCACGCGATGGATACCATGCCCAAAGTGCGCTACTTCCTGATGGGCATGAACCAGTGGCGCACGTCGGATACATGGCCGCCGAAAGATGCTGCACCGATGACCTTTCACCTCGGCAGCAATGGCAACGCCAACACGTTGAATGGTGACGGGACGCTGTCGATGATCGCGCAGAAAACCGACAAGCCTGATCTGTTCACGTACGATCCGATGAAACCGGTTACGTCGTACGGTGGCAATGTGTGCTGCCAAGGCAATGCCGTCGTTCCAGGCTCGCTCGACCAAAGCAAAATGGAAGCGCGTCCAGACATTCTCGTCTACACAACCGAACCGTTCAAAGAAGGAACAGAGTTAAGCGGTCCGATTTCGCCAACCTTGTACGTATCATCAGATGCGAAAGACACCGACTTCACCGTCAAGATTATCGATGTCTATCCAGATGGTCGCGCGTACAATCTCGACGAATCGATTCAGCGCATGCGCTATCGCGATGGTTACGACAAGGCACCAGTGATGATGGAAAACGGCAAGGTGTACAAGGTGACGCTGCAGCCGTTGAATACAAGCAATTATTTCGCACCAGGTCATCGTTTGCGCATCGAAGTCACGAGCAGCAATTTTCCGCGCTTCGATCGCAACCTCAACACCGGTGGTAACAATTACGACGAAACAAAGGCCGTCGTCGCGCACAATGTTGTGCACCACTCAGCGCAGTATCCGTCCACGATCACAGTGACGGTGGTAAAGAAACCCGCGGCAATCGTGCCGTAGCTTGTCGGAGCGCGCGCGCCGCACCAACCAATCGGATACGATCAGCGGCGCGTTCATCGGCTATCCACCAGCCAGCGCGATCACCGATGCAATGGGTGACGAACTTTGTTGTTGTCGCCACCTCATCCCCGTACAATACGCCACCACGGCATGACCATCGCAAAGTCCGTCCGCACGTCGCTGTTCTGCATCGCGACGTTCGTCCTCTCCGCGTGCATTGGCGTGTCGCGAGCCGCCAGCAACTCCGCCTCGCGGGACAATAGCACGTCCGCGCTTCGCATCTACGATACCAAGGCCGCGCGCTTCGTACCCTTTGCTCGACTTGCAGCGGCCGCGTCGCGCGTCGACATCGTGTTTTTCGGCGAGCAGCACGACGACCCGGTCACACACGCCGCCGAACTTGCCGTGTTCGCTTCACTCGGCGATCGACGAGCGCGCGTTGTCCTTTCCGTCGAAATGTTCGAACGCGACGTGCAATTGCTGCTCGACCAATATCTGGCTGGCGCCATCAGTGAAAAGGATTTTATTGCTGGCTCACGTCCGTGGGACCGCTACAACACTGATTACCGACCGCTCGTTGAGCTGTCGCGCATTCGTGGTTGGCCCGTAATTGCGGCCAACGTGCCGCGTCGCATAGCAAGTGCCGTGAGTCGGAAAGGGCTCGTGGCGCTCGACACGATGAGTGTGACAGAGCGCGGCTACAGTGCCACACAGAATATTTGTCCGAAAGATGCGTACTACAAAAATTTCGCGGCATTAATGGGCGATACACCGGGCCACGGCGCCTCCGGTGCGCAACCTTCGGCCGCAGAATTGGCGACCGCACTGGCCATGACGGATCGCTTTTACGAAGCGCAGTGCATCAAAGATGAGACCATGGGCGAGTCCGTTACGAACGCCCTTAAACGTGCGGGATCAGGCGCGATTGTCTTTCACGTAGACGGTGCCTTTCACAGCGATTTTGGACTCGGCACCGTTGAGCGCGCACGTCGGCGTGCGTCATCAGCGAAGGTTTTGGTACTGACCGCTGTTCCGCTTGCGGATCTCTCCAAAGCCAATGGCGCGGAGTACGCGCCACGCGGCGACTTTATTTTGTTTACACGCGCGCCAAAGTAGACATCACCTTCGGCCAACTTTACCGCCCGCGTTTGACCACAGGGCGCGTTCCACCATCATTGGCGTCCACTCTTTGCCGAGCACGTTTGCCCGCTCGCGAAGCTGCGCGGCGTAGCGTCCGTAATAGCCGAGCGTCCATGCAACCGCGCCGAGTCCGGCAATTTGTGCTGCAACAATTTCGTCGAAAAATGGAAAATATTGCGGTGCACAGGCGGCCGCGGCGGCGGAAGCTGTTGCCGGGCCGACGCCTTTCAACTCCGAGATCGCCGCAACGGGCGCCGTGAGGTGCGGGATTCTGGCGAACGCCAAGGTGGTGACATCCTCAACAACATTTGGCGCATTGCTCCTCACCAATATTAAGTTTGGCGCGCGCCAAACCCCGCGCGCCATCTTCCATTCGGTAAGCTGCACGAGTTCGTCGTGCGTGATGTGCGGGACCATTCGTGATGCGATCACGCGCGGAAGCTCGTCAGTGTACCACGCGTCGAGCGCGGGCAACCGCGTTACACCTTGTCGTGCGATCACCTCGGCATACGACACCAATGCCGCGTGCCAATCGTGTATGTTCGGCGACAGCCACAGCGCACTGTTCACGCATCGCTCTGGTATCCGCGCTCAAACAAAAATGCACTGATCGTCTCTCGATCACGCACCACTTGGAGCGTGTTGGGCTTAAGGCCAGTGCGCACCAACAAACCAGCACCAATCGACGACGCAACCACGAAGGCGTCCGTGGTAATACACACGACTTCTGCCGTCTCCGAGAGTTGTCCCGGATGGCCGCTGAAGTGCATCACGGCACCAGGTTGCAATTCAATACCGGCAACCTCGGCACCTGGCTCGCTCCACGTGACGCCACTAAACAGGACGATGTCGTTGCCGCCCTTCGCGAACGCAGCCACGTCTTCCATGCCGACATCGGCGCCTGCTTGCACGCACGCGTTGATACGAAACGCTTCAAATTTGTCTTCAATGTCCGCCGCTTCTACCTCAATACGCACTCCGGTACCATCGACAAGTCGTATATCGATTGCGCGTTCAGAGACAAACAACGCCGCCCACGCGCGACGAAGGCGACGGAGCGCGTCAACCGTTTCCGGTGTCGCTTGAAAACGATATTCGTGCACGGGGTTACTCCAACTGAATAGACGGTGAGAGCCGGGTAGGCCGCGAGAGATTCGCGTCGGACACTACGGAGCTTCCCAAGATTACTCCACCGTTCCATGATAAAACAGTTCACTTACGACCTCGCCAAATTCTTTGTTTCCTCCGCGGTGAGCATCCGCCATTCGCCCTTTGCCAACGTACCCAACCGCAGCGACCCAATTGCCACACGCACGATACGCAACACCTCGATGCCGAGTACCGCCAATAGTCGGCGGATGTGCCGATTCTTCCCTTCGTCCAGCACAATTTCCAACCATGCGCTACTGCGTGATCCAACGCGCAGCAACGACACACGCTTCACGTCGAGCCGCTCGCCTGTTGCATCCTCCACAACGCCCACCGCGAGCTGCACCAGAATGTCGTCGGTGACGAGCGCGCGCACTTGCACGTGATACGTTTTCTCAACGTGCGATAGTGGATCGAGCAGACGGGACGACCATCGCGTGTCGTTGGTGAGTAACAACAAACCCTCGCTTGCTTTATCAAGGCGTCCAACCGGACCGAGAAAGGGTAACGAGTCGCTCGTGAGGCAATCGTAAATCGTGGCGCGACCTTGGGGATCGTCGCGCGTCGTTACGAGTCCGCGTGGCTTATTCAGTGCCACGTACACGTGCGGTACTTTACCGATACGCGTCCCATCGATCGTGATAGCATCAGTTTCTGGTCGCACGCGAAACGCGATATCGCGCACAATATTTCCGTCAACCCTTACACGCCCCTCCATCACCAAGCGTTCCCCGGCAGCGCGCGAACAGACGCCAAGCTTGGAGAGTCCGCGCGCAATACTCACGGTGCCAACCGTCGCGCTCCCAACGCGTTTGCGTGGTGCCGTCATGCAGCGTTCGCCGACGCCACACGCACCGTGACTGCATGCGTCAACGCCTGTGCCGAAGTTGTTGAGAGTTGCATGGCCAAAAGTCTAACGTGTCGGCAACGATCGTACGCGAACCGTTCGTGGGAGCGCTGCACGATCTTGCAAATATCCATGCCACAGTATTCGCGCGGCCACTGCACGAAATGGAGACCACTGTAGCGCCAATTGCACCGCCGTCGCACTCTGTGGCGGCGAGGCAAGTCTATACAATTTTTGCAACGCTTTGTGCAATGCCAAATCGCCGGGCGGCCAAATGTCTGGTCGCTTGAGCACCATCAGGAGGTAAATGCTCGCGCTCCACGGTCCAATTCCAGGCACGCGAGTGAGCAGCGCTGCCGCGGCATCGTCGGTGTAGCAATGCAGTTGTTGCAGCGGCAGCATGCCGCTCGCCGTTTGCTCCGCAAGCGCCACGACATACGAAGCCTTTTGTCTGGTGAGTCCAATCATGCGCAGTCCATCCAGACCACAGGCGATCGCATTGTTTGGTGTTACTTCACCGAGCGCTAACGCCGTGCGCGCGTACAACGTCGCTGCCGATTGTAATGACACTTGCTGTTCGAGAATAATCTGTGTCATTGTTGCAAAACCGGAGGGGCGATCCCACATCGGTGGTGCACCGTGGGCGTCGACAATCGCGGCTAGCCCAGCGTCACGCAGTGTGAGATGTGCGATCGCCGCCTGCAAGTCGGTGAGTGAGAGCGAAGGGGGGACAGGCATCGTGATAAACGAGGGGTGGAGGCACAGCGGAATCGCGTCTGACGCGCAACCTATGGTGTCGTCGTTTAAGTGGCGCACAGAACAAACGCGGCGCGCTACAGCGCACGCCGCGTTTGTTCTGTGCAGCAACAGCATGTGCGCAACCAACTATTTCTGCTTCGCCGCCTTTGTAAGCGTGGCGGCTTTCGCGCTGCGGCTGTCGTCATCACCACTGGCCGGACCAAATGGCGAACCGGCGTCGCCCGCACCAACGTTCTCAACGCGCAACTTTTTCTTCTGCGTCGTGCCATTTACCGTCAGCACCACGCCGTAATCACCCGTTGTCGCCGCACTCCCTCGGCCTCCACCAAATCCGCCGCCACCACGTCCGCCACCAATCGGATTTGGAATTGGAATACCGATGATTTGAAAAATCTTGACAACCGCTGGATTGCCGGCGGCACCACCACCACGTCCGCCAAACAACGCGGCAAGATCAGCTGGCGATGCACCTTCACCCGCGATAGCGCCCGGCGTACCCGGTCCACCGCGCGCTGCGGCTTCTGCGGGACGCGCGCAGAACGGTTCCCACTGGGAAAGTGGACGTTCACAGTTGGCATTCGCGCCACCACGTCCGCCCGCACCACCACCGCCGCCTCGACCGGCTAAGCCTGCCGCAGCCCCCGGAATGGGCGGCGCAATCAATTGCTTCGCCAACGCCAGCGCCGTGCTGTCGTACTTAGCCTTGGTAAGCGAATCCAGCACGATCGGTCCACGGACCACACGCAAAATGCTATCGCGACGCTCACTGGGCGAGAGCGGCTCGCGCGGCGCCGCAGTGCGCGTAATTTGATAATTCCACGTGACACTGTGCGTTCCCGGCGTTCCCGGTCCCGTCATTGTTTGGAGCGTGTCGCCCGACGCGTCGACAATACTCACGCGCGCTTGTCCACCACCCGCGCCAGTCACGCGGTACGTAATGAGTGCACCGTACGTCGGATTCGGCGTGCTGAAAAATGCTTGACCGTTGCCGTTACCCGCGGCGCCTGCCGTTGGTGCTTCGCCCCATTGAAACGCTGGCTTTGGATCAAAGAGCACAACCGTCGCGGCCACATTTTTCGCCGTCATCTGCTCAAGCGGCAAAATATCTACAATCCACAAACTCCGTCCGTGCGTCGCGGCAATCAACTCGTGATCGCGCGGATGGATTTGCAAATCGTACACCGGTACGCTGGGGAAATTCGTGGTGAATTTCGTCCAAGTCTTGCCACGATCAATTGACGCATACACGCCGATTGAGGTACCAACGAACAGGAGATCACGATTGCGTGCGCTCTCACGAATGACGTGGATCTCATCGCCGGGCCCGTCCTTCGGCAAGTTATTTGACAGCGAACGAAAGCTCTTGCCACCGTCGGTCGTCACGAACAGATACGGCTTAAAATCGCCCCACCGATGATTGTCGAATGCAACATAGAATGTGGCGGTGTCAAACGCAGAAGCTTCAATGCGCGCCGTGTACACCTCGCCGTTGTTTGGCAGCGTGAACTTCGAAGCGAGATTTTCCCACGTCGCACCGTCGTTGGACGTCTTCCAAATGTTGCCGTCGTCGGTGCCCGCAAACACCAGTCCCGGGCGAATGGGGCTCTCCTCTAGCGCCACGACGGTGCCGTACGTTTCCGCACCGGTCGCGTCGAGCGTAATACCACCAGTGAGCCGCATCGACGTGTCGATCTTCGCTTCTAACTTCTTCGACATGTCAGGTGAAATCAGCGCAAAGTCTTCGCCCTTCTTCACGGACTTGAGCACACGATTGCCAGCGAAGTAAAGCACCGACGGGTTGTGCGGCGAGATAATGAACGGCGCATTCCAATTAAAGCGCAGCGAAAGATCAATCGAGTCTTTCTTCTGCACCGCACGAAACGCCGCCATCTTGCCATTCATGTCCTTCGTTGCCGGGACAAGCGGATCGCCACGCACGACGGCGATCGAATCTTCCCACGACTTGTACTGCGTTTGCCACGATGGCTTCACAAACTGCAAACGTTCGCCGCTTTTCAGATTTAAACGCGACGCGTTGCCGCCCTGCGACTCGCCGTACACAATGCTCGGATCCGTCGGGTCTTGCGCGGCATAGAAGCCGTCGCCGCCCGCAATCGTAAACCAGTAGCCGAGGGTTGTATTTCCCTGACGACGACGACTGGGACCACACCACGTGCCGTTGTCCTGTGCGCCGCTGCACACGTTGTACGGAACGGCCATGTCGTAACTCACTTCGTAGAACTGACCCAACGCCAAATTCTGCATTTGGATGAAGTTGCCGCCCTTGTCGTACGTGAAGGCGATACCGCCGTCATTGGCAATCACCCACCGTTCGGGGTCGTTCGGGTCAATCCACAATCCGTGATCGTCGACGTGTACGTTTTGCGCCGCGTTGCGTGAGGTCTTCCCACCGTCATCGGAGACTTGCAGTTCGGTGCTCGAGAAATACACACGATCGGCATTTTTCGGATCGACCCGCACCTGTGAGTAGTAGAACGGGCGCACGTTGACGCTGCTCATTTTCGTCCACGTCGCCCCACCATCCGTGCTGCGCCACAAACCGTTATCGCGCGGCGTGCGCGACGGCGTGTACCCACCACCTGCCTCAGGCGCCGCGGCTTCCGTGAGCGCATAGATCATCTTCGGATTGCTGTGCGCAATGGCCAATCCAATGCGTCCCTTGGGACCCGCTGGAAAATTGCCACCCTTCACTTCGGTCCACGTCGCGCCGGCATCGGTAGTCTTCCACAATGCCGAACCCGGTCCACCGCT
Source organism: Gemmatimonadaceae bacterium (assembly GCA_025362635.1). Taxonomy (GTDB): domain Bacteria; phylum Gemmatimonadota; class Gemmatimonadetes; order Gemmatimonadales; family Gemmatimonadaceae; genus Gemmatimonas. The sequence goes on from JANYFO010000117.1 coordinate 19,856, forward strand.
CTTCAACGAATACGGTGTGCGTAAACGCTCCCAGCTTGCGGCGAACAGCGTGTTCGGGTCGGACGGATCCATCGCAACATCAACAAAGCCCGCTTTGTCGCTGATGAATTTGATGAGCTGCCACGTCGTCCCGCCGTCGATGGTTTTGTATAAGCCGCGTTCTGGATTCGAACGCCATGCGGCGCCGAGCGCAGCCACGTAAACAATGTTTGGATTGGTTGGATGCACCACGATGCGGCCAATGTGTTCGGTCTTCTCGAGGCCCTTGAGCGTCCACGTCAGGCCACCGTCGGACGACTTGTAAATTCCCGCGCCCGCTTCAATCGAGTTGCGCGAATTTGGCTCGCCGGTACCCGCCCACACTTGGTTCGTATCCGACGGGGCAATGGCGAGCATGCCCATCGAGATCACGCGCTTGTCATCGAACACAGGACGCCACGTCGTGCCGTTATTGGTCGTCTTCCAAATGCCACCTGCGGCCGCAGCGATAAAGAGAGTTTTGGACGGTCCGGGTATGCCGACCACGTCGGACAGCCGACCCATGAAATTGGCCGGACCAATGGTGCGCCATCGCAAACCCGCAACGGTGGCGGAGTCGAGCGTCTGCGCCGACGCGGAGCCCGCGACGAGCAGCGCAGTGCCGCCGACGAGCAGCGAGAAAATTCGAAGTCGAGTCATGAGTGGAGTCACGAGAGGAACCTACGGAACTAGCGGCGCGAGTCTTGCTCCTTTCAAAAACCTATTGAAACGGCTCGCGTATCGTCACATTCAACATGACGCAACGCTAGTTCGCCATGTTGAGTATCCACTCACGGTACCCCTGTCATGATTCCGACACAATCCTACGCCGCCTTCGATCCAACATCGCCGCTCGGACCATGGAGCTTTGAACGGCGCGCTCCAGGGTCGCGCGATGTGCAGATCGAAATCCTTTATTGTGGCGTGTGCCATTCTGACTTGCACACCGTGCGCAACGAATGGGGCAAGATTGTCTTCCCGCAGGTGCCCGGCCACGAGATTGTCGGCCGCGTCGTGGCCACGGGAGCCGACGTGAAGGGGTTTAAGGCCGGACAAATGGTTGGTGTGGGCTGCTTGGTCGATAGCTGCCAAGACTGCCCGTCGTGCGCACAGGGCCTGGAGCAATACTGTGAGAAAGGATCGACCGGTACGTACGGCGGCATCGAAAAGCAATCGGGAAAGCCAACGCAAGGCGGCTATGCCAGCGCGATCGTAGTCGACGAGCGTTTTGTACTGCATATCCCCGATGGCATGGACCCGGCCGCGGCGGCGCCACTCCTGTGCGCTGGCATTACCACCTATTCGCCGCTGCGCGAATGGAAGGTGGGTCCCGGTAAACGCGTCGGTGTTGTTGGGCTGGGCGGACTTGGACACATGGGCGTCAAGCTCGCGCATGCAATGGGCGCGCACGTGACCCTTTTTACTACATCACCGGGCAAGGCCGACGATGCACATCGTTTAGGGGCAGACGCGGTGGTGATTTCGAAAGACGCAACGGCAATGAAAGCCGTGCGCAATTCGCTCGACCTGATTCTCGATACCGTGAGCGCCCCGCATGATCTCGACGCGGAACTCTCGCTGCTTCGCCGGGATGGCACGTTGGTGCTGTTGGGCGGATCTCCCGTACCACATCCGGCAACGTCGGTGTGGCCGTTCATCACGGGTCGACGTCGCTTGGCCGGTTCGCTCATTGGTGGCCTGCCCGAAACGCAAGAAATGCTCAACTTCTGCGCGGCACACGGCATTGCCTCGGACATCGAATTGATTAAGGCGTCGGACATCAACGTTGCCTACGAGCGCATGCTGAAATCCGACGTCAAGTATCGCTTCGTCATCGACATCTCGACGATCAACAGCTGACAAAATTTATTGCTTTTGGCTTGAAACACCAACCACAAACGACACGACTCGGCGATCTTAGCGAGACGCCGAGTCCGTTTGTGGTGCAAGCACTTTGATCATCCATTGCACGCCGTGACAGTTTTCGACCGTTACCGCATCAACGACGACGTAACGCTCCCCAATGCGATCCCACAGCCGTTCCGTACGTTCTTTGGTGTGCATAGAGACGAGCAACACACCCTGTGGCGCAAGAAATTCGGTATAGCGCGCCAGGCCTCGTAGCGGGTCGTCGTAGTAGTACAGGCTTTCGTTGAACACCACGGCGTCAAACCGTTCGTGAGTCACAAAGTCATGCATGTCAACGGCAACAAACTCCGTACGCGCAGCGCACGGCGCATCGCTCGCGGCGTCGCACCGCGCTCGCGCGAGCCGGACCGGCTCCGCAAAGTCAATGCCCATGTAACGCGAATAACATCCGCGCAATTCCTGTTGAAAAAGACCTTCGCCGCAGCCGACGTCCAGCACCGAGCCGCCAGGTTTAAGACGCGCAAAGTACGACGACAGCATGGCCTGATGCGCCAACTCATCGAGTGTCCCGAGTCGACGCCACGTACCGCTTGCGTACTCCGCGTTCCATCGCCGTTCACGATCAAGTCGGAACATGCGTCGCAGCGCACGGACGGCGCGGAACCGAACAGAGGATACGCTCAGGAAAACGACGGCGTCGCGAACAACTTGATGAGTTTGGCGACGAGCTGCCACGCGGGAAGCGGTCCGCCCACACTCATCCGCCCCAAACGCCGCGCGTTGCCGTGCCGTCCGTTCGCCCAGCGTTTGAGTGTGCAGGCCGAGGCGTACCCCGCGGCGGCGACGGCGTCGAGCGCACGACGATCATGGGACCCGTACGGAAAAGCGAAGCTCGTCACTTCCGTTTCAACAAATGCTTCCAGCTCGATGCGCGAACCCACCAGTTCACTCGACGCATCCTCGTCACTAAGTCCGCGAATGCGTCGATGCAACCGACTGTGCGATCCAAGCTCGTATCCGCGTGACGAAAGCACTCGCAAGGCGGGTGCGTCGAGCAACGTGGCGCGCGGGGCCGCAATGTCCCACGTATTGGTGCCGCCGATACACGACGTCACGACGTAAACCGTGGCCGGCCATGCGTACAGTTGCAAACGCGGCACGGCTTCGTCGACCACACTTTGGTACGCATCATCAAATGTGATCGCAATTGGTCGCTTGGGTAGTTCGCGCTGGCCACGCTGCCAGGCCGCGATGTCGCGCACGGTGACGCCCGTAAAGCCCAGCGCGGACAACACGCCCAAGTGCTCACCAAATAGCGCGGGCGAAACGAAGTTGCTATCCATCGGCGCGCTAGCAGGTGGCGTTTCGATACGGTGATAACAAAGCACCGGGACACGCACGACAGACCTCGCGAACTACGCGGTACGAACCAACGTGTCGACGCGTTTTACGCGCGCGTCGTCTAACACGACAATCGGAGCCATCGATGGTGCGGTATTTACGAGCGCTGCGTTCGCCACGCGCTGCATGTCCCACAGCAATGCGTACTTGGCAAACGCCGACCATGCATGGACGACGGCAAGGACCAGACCACGCTGTCCTTCTAAAATTGCACCCTGTAGAAAATAGCATTTGATGAAACGCCACGAGGGCCGCACAACAATCTGCAGCATGCTGACCTGCTTGCCGCGCGCAAAAAGCTCCTCCGCTCCCCACTTCGCATAGCAATTGACTTTCGCGAGCTGATGTCCCAAATCGCGATAGGAATCGTGGTCGACCCGCCCCACGAGATCGTATGCGGCACCATCAAATTGCAGGCCCTCATGCACCCGTTTGACCTCGTACCGAAGCGAGGAACGAAACAGCCGTACGTGACGATCTCGACCCCACCCGCCTCGCTCCATGGTTGCGCCCAAATACCGATTGCGCATGTGCACACGAAACGCATTGCCTCTCGGCGTGGCGATTTCCTTCGCTATGGACTGCGCAAGCGCTGGCGAAACGCGTTCGTCGGCGTCAAGCGCCAAAATCCATTGGTGCGCGGCCGCAGCAATAGCGATATTCCTCTGGTCGGCGATCGTTGGGCCGCACTGCTCCAGCACCGTTGCACCTAACGAACGGGCGAGCTCTAGCGTACCGTCCGTCGAGCCCGCGTCGGACACGATCACCTGCGCTGCCCAGCGTACGGACGCGAGACACTCCCGCAAACGATCAATCTCGTTAAGCGTCGGGATAACCACCGTAACCGGGACTTTAGATAAAACGGAAGTCAACGCCATATCGCTGAGGTTAAATAAGTATTAGACATGCATCTGTTATCTTCGCTAAGCGCAGCGTTCACAACTACTGCACCCGCTCGCCTTTAACCTTCTCTTAACCTCCTTCGGCACATCGGCCATGCCCGTACCTCCGTTTGGACCGGGGCCTGAACCGCGATCGCTACTTGTCGTGGAAGACGATGACGCACTGCGTGCCTCGCTCATTCAGGTGCTCCAATCCATCTGTCCTCGCGTGCGCGGCGCGGCAACGCTGGCCGAAGCAGTCGCCGCGTGCGCTGAAGAACCGCCAGACTTGGTATTGCTGGACCTAGGATTGCCCGATGGCGACGGATCCGAGCTCTTGGCGCGACTGCGTGCGCTGACCGCCGTTCCCATCGTCGTGCTTTCTGGTCGCGAGGCGGACGAAGAAAAGGTTGCGCTTCTCGACGCGGGGGCCGACGATTTCATTATCAAACCGTGCGGGTCGGCAGAGTTAATCGCGCGCATTCGCGGGCAGCTGAGACGGTCCGCATTCTCCGTCACAGCGAGAGCAGCAGCGCGTGTAGTCGGGCATGGCGTGGAGATCGACCTCGTTAACCAGCGCGTTGCTCGCAACGGCGTGCTGCAACGGCTCACGCCAACCGAGTGGTCGCTGTTGCGAGCCCTCATTTTGCACGCCGGTCGCCCG
>JANYFO010000132.1 GCA_025362635.1 Gemmatimonadaceae bacterium
GCCGCGCTGGGCCGTCGACACGATTGAGCGATTAACAGATCGCGCCAAGGCAGAGTTTGTCTTAGCGATCATCGATCCGGATAAGCCCCAGCCCAGCCCCTTCCGTACTCGCGTTCGTAAGTTTGTCACGTTGCGGGCCAACCTCTGGCACCTTCACAACAAGCTCTTTCCGCTTGCCGCGCTCTCGCAGAACCAGAGTGTGCGCTTGGACGAACTCTGGCCAACGCTTGCAACGCGGGAATGTCGAACGACTCTGCACGGTAAATGGACGCAGCGATTTGAGCCGGACGACGTGACTTACCTGCGTGGGCTCGATCTGGATTTCATCCTGAAGTTCGGCTACGGTATCATTCGTGGTGAGATCCTGACGACGGCTCGTTATGGCGTTTGGTCATTCCACCACGACGACGAGCAACAATTCCGGGGAGGGCCTCCGGCGTTCTGGGAGATTGCCACGGGTACGCGCGTACAAGGAGCAATTTTGCAGCGACTGACTGATCGTTTGGACGGCGGTGTGGTGCTCGACAAGGTCTGGGTGAACACCGAGCCGCTCTCCTACCGTCGCAATCTTGCGCGCATTCTCGACGCCAGTCGCGACATGCCTGCCCGAGTGGCCAGCCGGTTAGCGTCGGGCCGAACGGATCGCCTCTTGGCGCAGCCGGTGACAACATCAGCCCCGATTTACGTCGCACCGACCGACCGACAGATGGTCGGATTCGGTATCCAACTTGTGCGGAACTACATCACGACGAAACGCGCGAATCAAGCCTTCGAACGGTGGAACATCGGTGTCGTTCGAGCACCCATTCATCGTTTTCTCGAAACTGACTTCGTGCCAACCATCGAGTGGGCACCATACCATCGTGATGGCATGATGCTCGCGGACCCGTTCGCAATTTTAGACGGCACCGACCTCAAGGTGTATTGTGAGGAATTTAGCTTCTTCTCGGAGAGAGGTTGGATTTCGGAGATCGCGTGGTCGCCGACCAGCGGGTGGGGTCACATAAGATCCGCACTCGATGATGGTGTCCACATGTCCTACCCGTACCCACTTCACGTCAACGGCGAGACTCGCATCATTCCGGAGTGCGGCGCGCGGGATGGCCTTACGCTCTATCAGCGCGCGCCGAACGGTCTTGTGGCTGCTGGCCAGATGCTCAGTGGACATCGGCTGCTCGACTCAACCGTATTCGAGCATGATGGGCGGTGGTGGCTGCTTGCCACGCCGGCCGAAGACGAGCCCAACGCGAAACTATTGGTTTATTTCGGGCAGAATCCAGAGGGCCCTTGGACGCCGCACCCCGAAAATCCAGTGAAAACGAACGTGCAAAACGGACGACCGGCCGGCACTCCATTTGTTCACGGAGGGCGACTGTTCCGGCCGGCGCAGGATTGTTCATTGCGTTACGGTTGGCGACTCGTACTGAACGAAGTGCTCGCGCTCACTCCGGAGCATTTCGATGAGCGTCCAGTACGCACACTCGGTCCATTCGGCGATAGCCCCTACCCACACGGATTTCATACGCTTTCAGCGTGCGGCGATTACACGTTAGTGGACGCTAAGTGGCAGGGCTTTAATTCGAAGTTGATGCGCCATCGGCTCGCGAGAAAGTTGTTACGTCGTGCAAAAAGTATGGAACCGAAGTGATGCGCATCGTTCGACTGGCGTTCATGATCGACGGCCTGAATGTCGGCGGTACAGAAACGAATCTGTTGCGTCTCGTACAGCGCCTGGATCCAAAGCGCTTTCCGCTCACGATTCTCTACAGCAAAGACGGCCCGCTTACTCCGCGCTTCGTAGAGACGGGCTTGCCTCTAGAGCGGCTTCAACTCACCTCACTGAGATCGCCGAGTGCGGTTAAGGCCGCCAGCAGTTTGCGGACCTTTTTGCGACGCGAGCGCATCGACGTGCTCCACACGCAGGATGTTTATAGCAACGTGCTAGCGGCGTTTGCACTCACAGGATTCGGACCGACGCGGTTCATCGCGTGTCGGCGGTGGGGCTTGCACCAATATGGAAGGCTTCTCAGCACTGCCAATCGCCTCGCGTATCGTCGAGCCAACTTGGTGCTTGCTAATTCGGATGGCGTTGGCGCATCGCTTGTCCGAGATGAAGGGGTCCGCGCCGAACGAATCGTGGTCATTCCCAACTTTGCCGAAGCGGCGCTGTTCGAACCGGTGGCGCCCGCGAAGCGTGTTTGCCTTCGCCAGGAACTCGGGGTCCCTCCTGACGCTGCGGTCGTCGGCTGCATAGCGAATCTGTGGGCGGGCAAGGATCATGCGACATTACTGCGTGCGGCGGCATCTATTACGCTTCCTGCGCGGTCACTCCATGTGGTGCTCATCGGCGAGGGGCCAGAGCGACAAGCGCTACAGGACCTCGCAACATCACTGGGCATTGGGGATCGCACCCATTTCGCGGGGGCGATTCTGGGCGCGTCACGATATCACCACGCGTTCGACGTGTCCGCGCTCACGTCGCTCAGCGAGGGTTTCCCGAACTCGATAGTCGAGGCCATGGCTGCGGGACGGCCGGTGGTTGCGACGCGAGTGGGCGGCGTTCCGGACGCGGTTGTTGACGGAGCCACCGGATTTCTCTTTTCTGTGGGCGATGATGCGACCCTCGCCGACAAGCTCCAACTACTGCTCTCGAATGAGGCGCTAGCGCGATCGATGGGCGAGAGCGGGCGGGCAGTGGCGCGGAACAAGTTTCACGAGAGGAGCGTGATGCTTCGCTTAACCGCGCTCTATGACCGGCTCGGCGGAGATCGTTCCCACAGCCATCTGGATAAACTCCAAGATTCCGCGGCTGAACTGGTGTAAGCGATCGTTGATGACTGCGTTGAATTTTATCGCCAATGAATGAACGATGAGAAATCCGACCCGGAGCGGTACGCCGGTGTTTGCTCCTGCTCCTTAGGCATGGCGGAGGCCTTTGGTTCCTGCTGGTGCCGAATGGAGCAGCGATGCACGCAACCGGAGCCATGGCTGCTCAACCAGTAAATAGCTGATCGTCGCTATCACCATAGATTGCAACGTCACCATCAAGAGCGACAAGAGCGCCTGCATGGTTGACGAACTTGTGATCATGGCGGAGTACGACTGCGCGCGACGAATCTCGTCATGATCGATCAGGTGATTCAGGTACATACCGAACGAGAGTCGTGCGATTACGTGAAAGAGTTTCAGCACGCCGTTTGTGTTGGCGATGGGCTTCGCATTCCACATAAACCACACCAACGCGCCGTAGACGAG
>JANYFO010000162.1 GCA_025362635.1 Gemmatimonadaceae bacterium
GTGTACGAGGCGTTAACGGCGGATCGACCATATCGCGCTGGCATGACTGTTGAACAGGCGCTGGGCATTATGAAACCGGATCGGGGTAAAGCGTTTGATCCGCAAATCTACGATGCGACCGTTGCGCTCGCGCACGACGGAACCCTAGCCGGTCTCGCGTCTTCGGCGGACGACGCCATTGAACGGCTCCAACCACAAGGTGCTGCCTCTCCATTGCGGCGCTTGAGCGCGGCGTAACGACAGTTCGAGCGCGTGCCCTTGCTTCAAGGCCACCCGCAGGGAATTCTCCACGGCGTGTCCTCACCAATTCCGTCTCCCGTCCTCGCGCTTGAAGCCGCGACATCGTCTGGGTCTGTCGCCCTTGTGGCAAACGGCCAAGTCATCGCGCAGGCGAGCGTGCCAATGGGTGTGACACGCGATGATACGTTGTTCCCGGCCATTCAATCGTTGCTGCACAGCGCAAATCTCACGGTACACGATCTGCGCGGCGTGGTGTGTGGTGCGGGACCCGGAAGCTTTACCTCGTTGCGCATCGGGGCGTCACTCGCGAAAGGTCTGGCACACGCGACCGCATGTCCGCTGTTCGCCGTGTCGTCGCTTTTGCTCGCGGCCGCCGCGTGCAATACACCCGGACAGTACGTCGTGCACGCAGATGCGCTGCGAAGTGAGCGCTTTGCACTTCCCGTAATCATTGACGAAAATCTCACGGTGCGCGCCGATGGGCCGATCGCTCGGGTCGCGTTTGATCACATCGACGACACGTTCCATGGGCGACATCGCCTCGCGGTACAAACATCTCCGGCCGTCGACCAAGAGTTTGCGCTGGTGATACCTGTGGCCGCGCACGTGACACGCGTGGAGGCGTGGTGGCGCAGCGGCCCCGTTGTACTCGCTGACTGGGAGCCGACGTATGGCCGACTCGCTGAGGCTCAGGTGCAGTGGGAGGCATCACACGGACGTGCGCTCCCGCTGGGATGACCGTGAGCTCCACAGTCCGTGTACGCCCCGCGACGCTGATCGACGTCGCCGTCATGGCCGAAATCGAGGTCGTTGCGTTTAGCGACCCGTGGCCAGCGAGCGCGTTCCGAGACCTGCTGTCGGCGTCACACGCCCGCATCACCGTGGCGGTCGATGCGCACGACTTGGCGGTGGGTTACTGTGTTGTTCTGCAGGCGGCCGACGAAGCGGAGATTGCCAATATTGCTGTCGCACAAGCGCGTCGCGCGCAGGGTATAGCGGGGCGGTTGCTCGACCTCGCGCTCAAGGAAGCATCGATCTCTGGTGTCACTACGGTGTATCTCGAAGTCCGCCTGTCCAACACCTCGGCGCGCGCGCTATACCTGTCACGAGGCTTTCGGCAGGTGGGACGACGAGCCGCGTATTATCGATTTCCGACGGAAGATGCGCTGGTTCTTCGGCGAGACCAGCCAGCGATGCAATAATACGCGATTCATGGCAGTATTTTGGTGACGTGCTATCCGCGATCGCTCCTAGCTTCGATTACAACCGCTACACCAACGCACAGCAATAGGAGGCACCGTGAGTCGCAGTCTCAACAAAGCCATTCTGATCGGTAACGTCGGCAGTGATCCCGAAATTCGCACAATTGGGAACGGCGGACGTGTCGCGTCGTTTTCGCTTGCCACTGGGCGCGTGTGGAATGATGCGACGGGCGCTAAGCAGGAGAAAACTGAGTGGCACAAATGCGTCGTCTGGAACAATAAGGCGTCGTCGTTGGCCGATGTTGTCGAGAAATACGTGAAGAAAGGCGAACGCGTGTATGTCGAGGGAGAAATCGAGTATCGCCAGTGGCAAGACAAAGAAGGACAAACCCGCTACACCACCGAAATCAAAGTGCGCGAACTTATGCTCCTCGGCGGCCGTGCTGGTGGCGGCAGCAGCGACGATTCAGAAGGTGGCGCGCCTCGTCGAACAGCGTCGCCGTCGCGCGCCAAACCTGCTGCGACAGCGGCCGGTGCGGCCGGCGGTGACGATTTCAGTGATTTCCCTGGTGCGTTGGAAGACGAGGACGACGATTTGCCGTTTTGATTGCAATCAGTTGCGGCAGCTAAACCATGTGAACCGGCGACTATTAAAGGTGATAGTCGCCGGTTTGCGTTACGCGCGTAAACAGCGCTCTCCCCGCGATGAAACGATGTACGCCTTCGGTGTGACGTCGCGCACGTTACCGGAACGGCAGGAAGGCGTCTCCCAGTGTAACCCTCAGTGCGAGGGCACCCCTGTCGCAGTACCTGATGCACCCCTAATTCCGAGGCCCGCCGATGCGCGCTGCCATTCAGCCGCACCTGTCCACCAGTCCCGCTGCCGCGCGCCTAGCGCACGTGCGTTCAACGCTGCTCAGCGCGGTACTCGCGATGCTCGTCACTTTGGCCCTGCTTGTCGTTTGGCGGCCAACCGTCGTGCACGCGCAGAAAGCCCCAATGAAAGCACCGGTGAGCGCACCAACCGCAGCCGTTGACACCAGCAGCAGCTTGCACGTTGTGCGTGCTGGAGAGTCGCTCTGGAGCGTCGCGGAACGCTTTTACGGCAACGGTCGTAAATGGCAAGAGCTGGCGGCACGCAACGGCATTTCGCTCTCGCAAGACAAGCCGCTGTTGATTGGGATGAAGCTGAGGGTGCCAGCGAGTCACGACATCGTGGAAAAGGCCGCCGCGCCGAGTGGCGATTTATCAGTACCGAAAGTTGCGCACGTTCCGGCGACGCCTCCGTCCAACGCACCACCAGTGGCCGCGAGCACCGAATCGCTCGCCGCGCAAACATCAGGCAAGACCGACGCTGTCGCACAAACACGCACCGCCAGCAGCGCACGCGCATCGGGCGTGCCCGTGCCGCGGAACGCGCCGCGAAAGGGTGCCGCGCTGCCGAAAATACGTCGTGCTGACGCGACCACAACCGCAGCGTCGAACGACACGACTCGCATGGAACCGCCCTCGCGCGGACGCGTGGGTATCGGTTCGTCCGACTCAACGCTGACGCCCGTGATCGCGCACATTGGTCTCGTGTCACAAGCAGACATGCGCGCTGCGCGTGATAACGCCGACGTGGCCACCGTGTTTTTGCGGCACGTTCCCGATCCTGCGGAAACCGAGGCGCAAGAACGCGCAGCAGCACAGAAAAAGGCACCCGCGCCTCGTCGCGGCGAATACGAAGCCGCACCGTTCGTGTTGCGCTACGCGAGACTGGCGCAAGGCGGACGTATCGTGCGCCGCATCGGCGCCGCAAGTGCCGGGTCGCTCGGCGGTATCACGCGGATGCTTATTGCGGACGAGGTTGAAATATCTGCGCCCGTTGGTGCGCATCTTTCGATTGGTGACCGATTAGTCAGCATCAATGCTGAGCGCATGCTGAGTAAAGACGCGCGAGTGGCGGTACCGTCGGGGATTTTGCTCGTGACGCGCGCAGACGCCGGTAAGCCAATCATCGCGTCCGTTCACAGCCAATCAGGCGTGATCGAAGCCGGACAGTTGCTGTTCGCCATTGAGGGGGCCGCGCCTGCAGTCGCACAGCATGCGGAGCCGACCGCAACAAGCGACGTGGATTCGAAGGTGCTCTGGGTGGACGACGTCGCACTGATTCCTACGCTGCAGAGCTACATCCTGCTTAGCGCTGGCAGTGCGCAAGGAGTGAAGGCCGGCGATCAGTTCGCGCTCGTGCAGCACGTGGGGACGGGGGCTGCCGCGCGCGAAGAGCGCATAGCCGTGGCACGAGTGGTTCGCAGCGGGCCTGAGGGCAGTAGTGCGATTATCGTACGCCAAGAGAGTGCGGACATTGCCGTGGGTGGTGTCGCCCG
>JANYFO010000170.1 GCA_025362635.1 Gemmatimonadaceae bacterium
AGCATCGGGTCAGGAAACGGACAGGCACATGGTTCGTCAGTGTATTGCAATCTGCAAGAGCGACGGGTGTTCCGCGCCTCTTGCAGATTGCGAACCTGTCCCAACTGCTCCGCAGTTGGGCACCTCCGGTGCCTCGTGCGCTATACGCCCGCTCTGCCGCAAGTCGCGATTCACGAGATGCTAGACCCACGCCGCGTGTTGCGTTGGATCTGGGTTGGTCGTGTTGTCATGGCGTGCGCCATCTTAGTAGCCGCGGTGCTGGTGTGGAGTCACGCGGAGCCGAATGATACGCTCATCGCGACGTTGGCCTTTGCCGTCGCTACGCTAGCGACAGTTGCCTCAGCGATGTACGGTGAAGTGCAGCATCGATCTTATGGCACCTTGTTTTACGCAATTCAATGTACGGTTGACCTTGGGCTCGTCACGGCGATCGTCCACATCACGGGCGGCTTTAGTTCGCAGTTCGCGGCGCTTTACATCTTGGTCATCGCCGGCGCTGCGCTCATACTGCCGTTTCGCGCTGGACTAGCGGTTGCAGCCGGTGCCTGCCTCCTATACGCCATCGATGTGCTGTGGCTACGGCCCGGAAAACCGCACATTGGCGTGGCCGTGCAGCTAGGCGTCTTTGTCATCGTGTCGCTCGGCTCAGGCTACGTCGCCTTGCGACTCCGGCAGGCTGGTGTGGGGCGCGAAGCCCTCGCCGCACAACTCGTCAAAGTACAGCTCGAAGCCGCCGACATTCTCCGTACGATTCGCTCAGGCATCATTACAGTGGATGCCGACGGCAATCTGCTATATGCCAATCCAGCGGCATCGGATCTCCTCGGCATGAATCTCCGAATAGTTGTCGGAAAGCCAATCCTTGAGACGCTACGGGAAGTTGCGCCAGAGTTGGCAACATTGCTCGAACAGTCTTCGCGTGATGGTGTGCGTACCACACGCGCCGAAGGATTTATTCGTCGTGCGATCGGCGACGTTGAAATTGGTGTGACCACCACGACCGCTGAAACTGCTCGACTCGATGGACGGACGTCGGCAACCGCAATTTTTCAGGATATCTCCGACAGCAAGCGACTCCAAGCGATGCACGTGCGCGCTGAACGGCTCGAAGCGGTAGCAGAGCTGAGCGCCTCGTTGGCACACGAAATTCGCAATCCGCTCGCGTCAATTCGCAGCGCGACAGAGCAGCTCGCGCGACGTCGCGCCGCCATCGCACCGTTCGCTGAAGATGATGATGAACGCGTCCTGCACGGCCTCGTCATACGCGAGGCAGATCGCCTGAGTCGATTGCTCGGTGATTTTTTGGATTTCGCTCGTGCACGTGTCACGCGCGTCGCAGCGATGGACGTCGGCACGGTCGTCCACGCGGCGGCAACGTTAGCGGCATCACATCCGGACCGCGGCGAAGGCACCGACGTGCGCGTACAGTGCGAGTCGGGCTTGCCACGGCTCGACGGTGATGAAGACTTGTTGCATCGCGCCGTGTTCAATCTCGTCTTGAACGCCGTACAAGCGGCTGGCGCGGGCGGACACGTTGAGGTCACCGTCTGTCGGCGCACGGCGTTTCAACGTGCAGCGTTTAGCGCGCCGCTGCACCACGAAGGCGACCTCGTCGTCATTACCGTGACGGATGATGGGCCTGGTATTCCAGCGGAATTACGAGAACGACTCTTTGAGCCATTCGTAAGCAGCAAGATCGGTGGCACGGGTCTTGGTTTGCCCGTGGTCTACCGTGCGGTTGAGGCACATCAAGGAGTCGTGTTGGTTGATGTATTGCCCGTCGGCACTCGCTTCTCAGTGCTTCTCCCGATCGCTGCGCACGTCGCAGACTCTCGTCTAATTGGAGTAGGAACGTGAATTCTTCAGCGTTGCTTGACGCCTCACCGCGTGTGCTTGTCATTGACGACGAAACAGGTATCCTCGATTCGCTGCGCATCCTCCTTAAGACAGAAGGCTTCGTGCCGTTTACGGCGCACGGAGGAAAGCAGGGCCTTGAGCGCCTCCCTGAACTGCGTCCAGATATTGTTCTCACCGATGTGCGCATGCCAGATATTGGCGGCGGACAGGTCTTGAGCAAAGCACGCGAAATGGATCCGGACATGCCGGTGATCATGATGACCGCACAGGCCACGCTACAGTCGGCAATGCAAGCCGTCAACGAAGGTGCCTTCTATTATTTGCAAAAGCCATTTCGCAACGACGAATTGATCACAATTCTTCGGCGTGCCGCCGAGCATCGAAAGTTGCGGTCGGAGAATACGGTACTGAAGCACGAGATCAAACGCCGCGAACGGAACACGAGTGGTCGACCAATCGGTCGCAGCAAGTCATGGTTGGACGTGTTGCACTTGGCGGAGACGGTAGCACCCACCGATTCCACGGTATTGATCACCGGCGAATCGGGTACCGGCAAGGAAGTTATTGCGCGCTACATCCACGATCTGTCGTCGCGCGCTGATCATAGTTTTCTGTCGATCAATTGTGGCGCATTGCCAGAGTCGTTGCTGGAAAGTGAACTTTTTGGACACATGAAAGGGTCGTTCACAGGTGCCGTTAAGGACAAAGCTGGACTGTTTGCCGCCGCGCAAAGCGGTACATTTTTCCTCGATGAAATCGGCGAGACCACCGCATCCACGCAAGTCAAACTGCTTCGCGTATTGCAACAGCGCGAGGTGATTCCCGTGGGTGCAACAGAGGCACTGGCGGTTGATGCGCGCGTGCTCGCGGCAACAAATCGCGATCTCGAAGACGAAATCAAGCGTGGCAGTTTTCGCGCGGATTTATTTTATCGATTGAACGTAATCGCGGTGCATTTGCCGCCATTGCGCCAGCGCGCTGAAGATATTCCGCTTCTCGTAGACGCATTTTTGTCCCGGAGCGCGGCGCAGCGCAATGAGGAGTGCAAAACGGTCGACGAGAGTACAATGGATGCGCTCATGACGTATCAGTGGCCAGGAAACGTGCGCGAGTTGGAAAATGCGCTAGAACGCGCGGTGATCTTGTCCGAAGACCTCGTGATTGAAGCAGACGCGCTACCCGAGCGTGTAACCGCAAGACGCGCGGAACCGTTGGTCACAACACGCGTCGCGGCGACGCCCACGTTAGAAGTGATCGAGCGCGCGTACATTCAATGGGTCCTGCTAAATGAGAGCGGTAACAAAACCCGCACGGCAGATATGCTGGGCATCGACCCGTCCACACTCTATCGCAAGCTCGCCCGTTACGGAGAGGTGTAATTGCGCGGAATCCCAGGTGTTGCATGCGCAACATCGCACGCGTGATCGCAATCGTGGCGATGTTGGCGCCAAGGACACTCAACGACTCCAAGCAGCGCGCATAGTACGTTGACGACGAATGTGGCGACCACGGTGCCCATCTCGTCGTCGCCGTGCAGTCCGTCGCACAATCATCACAATGCGCTCCTCCACTTTATCCCGACGCAATCGCAGGACGCAATCGGCAATAATTTGATGCACGTCTTTAATGCGAAATGTATTCGCTTGTTTCTCCGACATCGGTGCTGGTCGTGCGGTGTAACACCGCGCCAATCTGGACCGGCGTCATCGCCACCATCATTTTAGGAGAAACAACAATGTCCCAGATGCGTCGGGGTTTCACCCTGATCGAACTCCTGATCGTCGTCGTCATTATCGGTATCCTCGCCGCCATCGCGATTCCGAAGTTTGCCGACACGAAGGCCAAGGCCTACATCACTGCCATGAAGTCAGATCTGAAGAACCTTGTCGCCACCAACGAGGCATGGTACTCAGACAACAATACGTACGTGGGACTCGCCGCCTCACCAACCGGTTCGATCGGCGTAACGATCTCACAAACTTTGACCGCCACAGGGTGGACAGCAACAGCCGCCCACGCATCGGTGGCCAGCATAATCTGCGTCATCGGCGTTGGCACATCGACGCCGGTTGGACACACTGAGGGCACGCCGAAGTGCCAGTAGGCTGACACGGTATGAGGCATCCTACGCATCACGCAGTCACGAAGGGCCCAGCAAATGCTCGGCCCTTCGTCGTTTGAACAACCGACATCAGACGTCAGTGCGCGTTCATCGCAAATTGCACGATCAGTCGCGATTTGACGGTGAGAAACACACGGCTGCACTGGCTGAGATATTCGTATCTCATTTAAAATCATATGTTTACGCGTTGAAAGACCCTGTGGCCCACACGTTGCTTTACAACGTCGCATACGCAGTTCGAACTCTCGGACGCGCCCCCCTCGCTAACTCGGACAACACCATGAATCGCACACGCAAAGGCTTCACGCTCATTGAACTCCTGATCGTTGTCGTCATTATCGGCATCCTCGCCGCCATCGCGATTCCGAAGTTTGCCGACACGAAGGCCAAGGCGTACATCACGGCCATGCGGTCCGATCTCGTAAATCTTGTCGCCGCCAACGAGGCGTGGTACTCGGACAAAAATACGTACGTCGGACTCCCCGCTTCACCGAGTGGTTCGATCGGCGTAACAATCTCACAAACCTTGACGGTCACCGGCTGGACAGCAACTGCCACCCACGCATCAGTGGCCGGCATATCCTGCGTCATCGGCGTTGGCACCTCGACGCCGGCTGGACAAGCTGAAGGCACGCCAAAGTGCCAGTAGGCTGACACGGTGGCGAACACAGTGTGATGCATACGCATCACACTGTCACGAAGGGCCGAGCGGTTGCTCGGCCCTTCGTGCTTGCGTTGGGGGATTGCAAGACGTTGCGCATGCATCCAAGCTCTGGTGTGCCCATACCCACTCTTCCTCGCGTTCACTACCGTCTCACCGTCACGGTAGTCGCCGTCAGCATCGCCGCACTTGCCGGTGTCATCGCCACGATGTGGGTGACAGAATTTCTTCCAACGACCATTCGCTGGCCGGTCGTACTTGTACTGCTCGTACTGGTGTCGATCCTTTGGAGCAGTGTCATGCGGCGGCAAGTGACGCGGCTTATTGAATCTCCGCTGGAAGAATGCGTGGCGGCCGCCGAAGCCATCGCGCAAGGCGAAACGTCCAAACGACTGCCGCCAGGCGAAACATTCGAGTTCGACCTGCTCGCGTCGAGCATTAATCGTATGACCGAACAACTGCTTGCCGCCAATCAATTGCGCATGCGCGTTGAAAAAC
>JANYFO010000205.1 GCA_025362635.1 Gemmatimonadaceae bacterium
GCGACCGGTTCCACCTAACGCTTCCGCACGATCCAGATGATGCGGACCCATGGTGAGTATCAGGTCTGCCTTCGCGACAATCTCCGGCGCGAGTGGACGCGCGCGATGATCGCCGAGATCGAGGGCCTGTTCGAGCGCCACGAGCAACGATCCATCGGAGGCGGGTGCATCGGCCCAAGCGCTCGTACCCGCGCTACTCACGTCGACGTCTATTAAATGACGTTCAAGAATGAGACGGCGCGCGATTACTTCCGCGAGCGGGCTGCGGCAGGTGTTGCCTGTGCAGACAAAGAGCAGATGCATGGGCAGGTTGCGAGTACTTAGGTATCGCCGACGAGGTCGGACACGCATTCACGGAGTACGTTCGCGGAGAGCACACCAGGACGAATGACGCGCGCACGACGTCCCGTGCAGTCTACCACGGTGGATGGTCGAGAAGGTGACAGACGACCGCCATCAAGCACGTGGAGAAGCCCACGATGAATCTCATTCGGCCACTGTTGCACAATTTCCGCGGAGGTCATGGCTGGCGGTACACCGGGACGATTCGCGCTCGTACTTGTGATTGGCTCTCCGTAAGCGGCCAAGAGTCGCTGCAATCCCTTGTGCGGAGTCCACCGCACCGCCACGCCACCTTCTGGACCACGCAATCGCGCCGGTACGCGGTGATCGCCGCCCGGCAAGACCAACGTCAGGGGACCCGGCCAAAAGCGAGCGGCAAGGTGCGCGGCATACGACGGCAGATGCAGCGCAAGTCTGGCAATCTGTGATGGATCACCGATGAGCAACAGAAATGGTTTTGTGGCTGGGCGACCTTTCATGCGTACCAATGCTTCAACCGACGCATGATCGACGGCGGTGCCGAAGCCGTATACAGTCTCCGTCGGATATGCGAGGACGCGCTTTTCGGCGAGATGCGCAATGACGCCACGTAACGCACCTTCAACTTCCGCGGTCGACCAAAACGGAACGGTGAGTGGAGCGATGCTCATTCGCGGAGTGCGCTGAGTGCGTCGGCGCGCGCGAAATCCGACTCGTCGGTAATTTTTAGCGCGCGCTCGCTACCGCGGACCACGATCACCGGCAGGCCGAGTCGTTCTACGAGCGCCGCATCGTCGGTTGCACCAACGCCGTCGCGTTTTGCCGCAATGTGTGCCTGTTCCAGCATGAGGCGCGGAAATGCCTGTGGAGTTTGCGCGCGCCACAGCGAGGTGCGATCAACGGTGCGCACGATGCGACCATCGGCATCAACTTCTTTTAATGTGTCCACCACGGGCAATGCCGCAATCGCCCCGTGCCCGCGACGCGCTTCGGCAATTACGCGATCAATCGTAGCGTCGGTAACGAGCGGTCGCGCCGCATCATGGACGACTGCAATGACGACCTCTTCTGGCAAATCCTCGAGGCCATTCACCACGCTCTCATGACGCTCGCTGCCGCCCGTCGACACCAGCAGGCGATCTACATCGCATTGAAAAAGCCACGGCGGCGGATCGGCAGCGTAGGCCTTTGGCAACACGACCACAACAATGGCAACGTCAGCCCGCGACATGAACGCTTGGACGCTATGCAACAGCGCGGGCTTTCCGGCGACCCAACGAAACTGTTTGAGTTCACCGTGTCCGACGCGCGAGCCAGCGCCGCCGGCCACGATCACGACACCCACGTCACGCACCACACTGCTATGTGGCGTTGCGTCATCGCCGCGTGACGATACGACTGGCGGCGGAATGATACGCCGAGGGGGCCGAGTGTCAGCGGTCATGCCGGCTTCTGCATGGCGACGCCGACGGTGCGTTGCAGCACATCACTCAGTGATCGTACGCCGATGACTTGCATGTCACCGGGAATACGGCGCGGCATTGCGCGATCCGACAGAAACGCCTGCGTCATGCCCAGTTTGGCCGCTTCGGAAAGACGGCGTTCGACTTGTGAGACCGGACGCACTTCACCACCTAAGCCTAACTCGCCGAGAAAAATCGCGTGTGACGGAAGCGGTCGATCCACCACACTCGAGGCGATCGCTGCCACCACGGCAAGATCGACGGCGGGCTCTTGCACGCGCATGCCGCCAACGATGTTGCAGAAAACGTCTAATTGCGCGCATGAAAAGCCACCACGCTTGTCGAGCACCGCGAGCAGTAACGCGAGGCGTCGTGCATCAATACCACTCGCCACCCGTTGTGGCGTACCGAAGCCAGCGCGTGCGGCCAGCGCTTGTACTTCGACCAACACAGGTCGTGTGCCTTCCATCAGCGCGCACACGGCGCTGCCACTCGCGACATCTCGACGTTCACCAACAAACAGCGCCGACGGATTTTCCACCGGAATGAGTCCACTCGGCACCATGCGAAAAACACCAATTTCATCGACGGACCCAAAGCGATTCTTGGTGGCGCGCAAGATGCGATGATCGAGCGTGCCGTCGCCTTCAAAATACAACACAGTATCGACAATGTGTTCAAGCGTTTTTGGACCAGCGATGCCCCCATCCTTCGTGACGTGACCAATCACAAAGACCGTGGTGCCCGAATCTTTTGCAAAGCGCATGAGACGCGCGGCGCACTCGCGCACTTGTCCAACATTGCCCGGTGCCCCTTCAAGCAATTCCGTGTGTACGGTTTGAATGGAATCAACGATAAGTGCACCCAGTGGCTGCCCGTCGCGGGCGCCGCTGCTGGCGGTGGCGAGAATTGTTTCGAGCGAGGTTTCGGTCAGGAGTTCTACGCCGGCCGCATTTTCGCTGAGCCGATCCGCACGCAACTTGACCTGCAACGCTGATTCTTCGCCGGACACGTAGAGCGTGGGTTGACCGCCCGCTTCCAGTCGCGCCGCCACTTGTAGTAGGAGCGTGCTCTTGCCGATGCCCGGCTCACCGCCAACGAGCACCATACTGCCTGGGACGATGCCGCCGCCTAAAACAAAATCGAATTCGTCCAGACCAGTCTTCCACCGATGTGTTTCCG
>JANYFO010000223.1 GCA_025362635.1 Gemmatimonadaceae bacterium
GCACGCCGGGGCCGCCGGGCTGATGAAATGTCTCGATGCGACCCGGTGACGGCTGAAAATTTCTCGACGGATCCTCCGCGTTCACACGACACTCGATCACGTGACCGCGAAATGCGGGCGTTTCCTTCACGCTTAACTCAAGTCCAGCTGCAACACGAATTTGTTCTTTTACAAGATCCACGCCGGTGAGCATTTCCGTCACGGGGTGTTCGACCTGAATACGGGTGTTCATCTCCATGAAATAAAACGACCCGTCTTCGTCGAGCAGCATTTCGACCGTACCTGCGCCAACGTAGCCGATCGCCTTCGCGCCGCGCACAGCCGCTTCGCCCATGCGTTCGCGCAACTCCGGCGTCATCACCGGACACGGCGCCTCTTCAATAAGCTTCTGATGACGACGCTGCACCGAGCAATCGCGTTCGCCAAGATGAATTATGTTGCCATGCATGTCGCCCATGATCTGGAACTCGACGTGGCGCGGCCGCTCGAGGAATTTCTCCACGTACACATCACCATTACCGAACGCCGACAGTGCTTCGGAGCGTGCGAGTTGGAACGAGCGCGCAAAATCGTCGGGATCGCGTGCAACACGCATGCCTTTTCCACCGCCGCCCGCCGCCGCCTTGATAATCACGGGAAAACCGATACCGCGAGCATACTCCAACGCTTCGTCCACGTCTTCGACGGGACCCGGTGTTCCGGGCACAATGGGCACGCCGACATCGCTCATTGCGCGGCGGGCTGACGCCTTGTCACCCATGACGCGAATCTGTTCGGGCGTGGGGCCAATGAACGCGATCCCGGACGCACGACACGTTTCCGCGAACTCTGCGTTTTCGGCAAGGAATCCATACCCCGGGTGAATGGCATCCGCGCCCGTGATTTCTGCGGCCGCGATGAGACGGGGAATTTTCAGATACGAGTCACGACCCGCTGGCGGACCGATACAGACATCATCATCGGCGAAGCGCACATGCAACGACTCGCGATCAGCCTCGGAGTACACTGCGACCGTAAGGATGTCGAGTTCTCGGCACGCACGGATGACGCGGAGAGCAATTTCACCGCGATTTGCGATCAGAACCTTTTTGAACATGTCGATGGGCAGGGGGCCGGCATCGCGTGCCAACGGCAGTCACCGTCGGACGCCGAGACACACGCATCGCGCATTGTCCCGTGTCGAGCCACGCCGAATGGTGGCGTGGTCCCCTCATTGACGCTAGGTGCGCGCCAGTCCCGAAGCACGCCGCACCTAGCTTCGGCCGCTACCCTGTTTGAAGCCGTCCCAGCTCTGATCACTCGCACCATCCACACCTTGAACGCGCAATCCGAATTCCGCTGGATTGGTCGCGTAAAACAGCGCATTGTCGTACGAAATCACGCCCCGCGTGTACCAATTCATTAAGGATTGATCAAAGCTCTGCATTCCGTAGGCAACACTGCCCTCTTTGATCAAGTCAGGAATATTGAGCGTCGCCGAGATGTCACGAATTTGATCTGCCACCGCTTCGGTGTTTACTAGGACTTCGCAGGCCGGCACACGCCCTGGCTCATCCGCGCGCGGGACAAGGCGCAGCGAAACAACGGCGGACAAAGCATTCGCCAGTGCAAATCGCACTTCATTTTGTTGATGGGGCGGATAGAACGAGAGCATGCGATTGATCGTGAGCGTGGCATTCGTCGTGTGCAACGTTGAGAACACGAGATGCCCCGTCCCAGCGGCTTTCAGCGCGACGTCAAGTGTTTCGAGGTCGCGAATTTCGCCGATCATGATCACATCGGGATCTTGGCGCAGTACGCGACGCAAGGCCTGCGCAAACGTGGCGGTATCAGTTCCGACTTCGCGTTGATTGATGTGGC
Source organism: Gemmatimonadaceae bacterium (assembly GCA_025362635.1). GTDB lineage: Bacteria > Gemmatimonadota > Gemmatimonadetes > Gemmatimonadales > Gemmatimonadaceae > Gemmatimonas. Next base: position 1,861 of record JANYFO010000223.1, read on the forward strand.
TTTGCACATCGCGATGCACAAATTCGATCGGATCTTCGATCGTAATAATATTCGCGGAGCGGCGTTCGTTAATGTGGTGCACCATCGCGGCCAGCGCCGTGCTTTTGCCGGAGCCCGTGACGCCGGTGACTAGTACGAGCCCTCGCGGTCGCAGCGCAATTTGCTCGAGGACTGGCGGCAAATTAAGATCGCGAATGGTGGCGGCCGCGTGCGCGATGGCGCGCATTGCGAAAGCCACCGTGCCTTTTTGCTGATAAACGTTGACGCGGAAGCGACCGATACCGGGGACGTTGATGGCAAAGTCGGCCTCGCGCATTTCAACGAACTCGCGCAATTGCGCGGGCGGTAGTAACTGCTCGGCGAGCGTCCGTAACTCTTCTGGGCGCATCGACGGCATGGCGAGCGGAACGAGATCTCCATGCAACCGCAATGTTGGCGGTCGCCCCACTTTCAAATGCAGGTCGGACGCGCCTTCGCGCACCATCCGCTGCAATGCGGCCTTGAGATCAAGGCCCGTGGCAGGCGCGGCGCCCGTGACGGCGCCCGTGACGGCGCCAGAGACCATCGTCATGTCATCGTGTCTCAGCCGGTCGGATCGAGGCGATAGAGCACTTGTCCATACTCGACGGGATGCGAATCGGTCACACCGATTTCGCGAACCACGCCATCGTACTCAGACTCGAGCTCATTCATGATCTTCATCGCTTCGATGATACAGACGATCTGTCCTTTGCTGATGCGATCGCCGATCGACACGTACGGCTTGGCACCTGGCTCTGGAGCAGAATAATACGTCCCCACCATCGGCGACTTGATCTCGAGGAGAGCGACCTTCGGTGCCTCGGCCTTCGGCGCCGCCACCACTCCCTCCTCGGCAGGACGCACTGGCGGCGCTGCGGGCAACACGGCGACTGGCGCAGCGGCCGCGGCAACGGTCATCGTGGCAGCACGCTGTTGTGCGCTTTTGGAAATACGCAGCTTCATGCCTTTGTCGGTGGAGATCTCAATAGAGTCCACCGTGGAGCCGTCGAGCATCTCGATCAGCTTTTTCACGTAACGCAGGTCGATCATGGCAGGGAAGACAGGCGGGGGGAACGGGGCGACGCCTCTCGCAGCCGAACTGGCGCGACGGGAGCCGAGTGAATTTCCTACGGGTCAGTCGATCTCGATCAGATCCCGCGCGAAACTCGTGAGGAGGCGCGGACCGTTGTCGGTGAGTAGCACGTCGTCCTCGATGCGCACCCCGCCCCATCCCGCCCGATAGATCCCAGGCTCAATGGTGACGACCGTACCTGCTAGCAGCGGCGCGTCGATCGACTTCGCGAGTCGAGGAGCCTCGTGGATTTCTAGGCCAATACCATGACCAAGAGAATGCCCGAACTCCTCTCCATACCCGCGGGCGTCAATGTACTCTCTTGCGACCGCATCTGCAGCCATCCCCAGCATTCCAACCCGAATCGCGCCCGAAGCGCGTGCATTTGCCTCGCGAACGACTGCGTAGACGTCACGCTGCGCCTCGGTGGCGTTCCCAAGCACGACCGTGCGTGTAATGTCTGAACAGTAGCCTTCAAAAACCGCTCCGAAGTCGAGCAGCACGAAATCACCCGCGTGTAGTTCTCGATCGGAGGCGCGCGCATGCGGCAATGCGGATCGTGGACCCGAGGCGACGATTGACGCGAATGGGAAGTCTTCGCTTCCAGCGTCGCGGAGATTGTGTTCGAGTATTCCAGCCAACTGCGTTTCGGTGAGTCCTTTCCGTATCTGCGGCAGCGTCGCGTGGAGTGCAGCTTCGGCGATTGCTATGGCGCGTTCGATTTTGGCGATTTCGTCGGAATCTTTGCAGACGCGGAGCACCTCGACAAGATCAGTCGTAGGGCGCCACTGCCAGCGCGCACCCTGTTCAAGGAGTCGCTGAAAATCACGGTGCACCATGTGAAGCGATTCAAAGCCGAGCCGCGCGATTGCGGGCGATGCCGTCAAGTGCGACCAAAGTCCCGCCCATAAGCTTGACGCCTCGATGCGTATGGTCGCGGCCGCGCCGACCTCCGCTTGCACTTGCGTGGCGTAGCGAAAGTCAGTGAGTAGGAGGGACTCCTTCGCGGTGATTACGACGAGCGCGTTGCTTCCCGAAAATCCGGTCAGATAGCGGATATTGGCAAGACTCGTCACCAATAACGCGTCGAGATCGGCGCGCCCGAGTGCGTCACGCAGTGCCGCTACGCGTCGGAATCGCGAATCAGTCATCGCACGCCTGACTCACATCCGCGCGCGTAACGCGCTCACCAATCCACGCATCGCAAACTCGTAGCCGACCGCCCCGAAACCACACACCACACCGATGGCTGTTGATGCGAGCATTGAATGTCGACGCTCAGGTTCGCGCGCATAGACGTTGGTGAGGTGCACTTCGACAAAGGGCAGTGATGTTGCCGCGAAGGCGTCGCGCAACGCCAAACTGCTATGGGAATACGCGCCCGCATTGACGACGACGCCGTCAACATCGCCGCGCCACGCGTGCAAGACATCAATGAGTTGCCCTTCCCCGTTGCACTGCGCGGCGATGAGCTGCACGCCAAGTGTCGTCGCAATATTTGCGAGCTGCGCTTCAATCTCCGGCAAAGTGATGTGTCCGTACACCGCGGGCTCACGAACACCAAGCAGATTGAGATTCGGGCCGTTAAGCATGCCGATTTTCACCGGGTACCCAGTCCTTTGAGCCACGCGGAGAACTCCGCTAAGTCGTCGCCCGCAGGAGGAGCCATCGGCACCGCGGGGGTGCTGATGGAGGACGTCGCCGCAGGGTCGGGAAAGAAGCGATCGAATGAGAACGCGTCGTGGGGTGTCTCTGGTGCTGCGGACACTGCGGCTCCCCCGTAGGTTGGCGTTGCCGCGGCGACAGCGGGAGTCGACAACGGCGTACTCGACGCGGACGAGAGGTCGAGGGTAGCGCCGTCGGCCATGTTTGCGGCGCTTATTGGCGCAAAGGCGTCGGCCAGTGAGCGCGCCGCCGCGTCGTCCTTCGGCGCTGCGGCAAATCCGAACAACGCCGACAATCCGTCCGCCGGATCTTCGATAGCAAGGACGGGCTGCAGTGGGGTGCGTCGTGGCACGCGCCGTGCCGCGAGCCGCGCAAAGGTGTGACGCGCGGTTAGTCGCGTCACCACAGGCGTCTCCACCGGTATCCACGCCGGCGTGTTACTTGCTCGCGTGCCCTCTACCGGCGTGCTGTACAGTGGCGTTGGTACCGACGTTGCGACGGCAGCATCAAGGCTCACGCGCAACTCAACAAGGCGGCTGTGCAATGAAGCATCATCTGAATGACGTCGTATAAGTTCCTCATAAATCTCCGCCGCGCGTGCCACAAATCCCTGTGCGACGAGTAGTTCCGCCATAGTCTGTGTCACGAATGCTGGTGAATCGGTCGCAATCGCGTCGTGCAAATCTTCTTCGTCCATTACGTCGGCAAACGACGTTTCAACACCGAGCGGCGGTGTGTTCGACACCGTCGGCATAGTGACCACATCGTAATTGCCAACACCACCCGCGTCTTCCGCAACCGCGTCCCCTCTGTCCGTATCTTCCCGCTGTTCGTCAGCCACAACTGCTTGGTCATGTGCGGTAATCCATTGCAGTGCCTCGGTAGAAGCTGGCGTGACAAGCCACGTGAGGTGCGATGGTTTCTCAGTCTCGTTATTGGCGTCCGTGATCTCGTTTACGAGCGCTGCCTCGACGCGCTGCTCGTAGTGCGGCGATGGCGGATCACCTGCTTCCCGACCAAAGGCTGCGGCTTCATCAAACGTGATGGGGACGTCCACCGGCGTGAGATTCCGAGCAGTAACCACACGGGCGACGAGGTCTGACGTATCGGGCCACTCCGGTGCGATGAGCCCCTCTTCAAAATCACTGACAGGCGCACCAGCGTCCACATCATCTGCTGGAGCATCATCGAGCTCAGCGGCGATTGGAAAATTGAAGGCCGCGTCGGTGTCGCGCTCGGTGTCTGCGATTGCTTCGAGGTCGAGCGGACTTTGGTGCGCGATACGCGCATTCACCCGATCGAAATCGACGGCGCGCATGGACGCGTCCGGCGTGGGGATCGCAGTGAGCCCCAACGCGGACATACCAAAGGTCGGTGTGAGTGCCGCTGAAAAACGCGGTGTGGGCACGACGACCAACGTTGCCAGCTGCGCGGCAATGTCATCGTTGCGCGGATCGGCATCGAGTACGCGCTCATACCACCGACGCGCTGCGCTCGCATCGCCGGTCATTTTGGCGATGTCGCCGAGATGTCGGAGCGCGATGAGATTTTCCGGATCAAGTGCCAGTGCTTGCTCGAAGACGGCGCGTGCCTCATCGGCCGCGCCAGATTCGAACAGTGCCTGACCGAAGACGATGTAGCCACTCATATGACCGGGCTGTTTTGGCAAATGCTCGCGACAAAGCGCAATGGCCTGCGAGAGTTCGCCGGTTTTCCGGTATTCGTTGGCTAGCGGCGCAAAGTAGCGGCGCGGGTGCTCTTCAAACTTCTTGCGAAGCTCGTCGATGCGAGTAGCAGTGCTCATCCGTCGAGTGCTCTCAAGTGTAGTCCCGTCGCAACGGAGGCTCGTCAACTTCGCCACAATCGCGGGCCAAGTTAGCCGTGGTCTCTCGGGTAAGTCAATTGCGCAGGTGCTGCTGAAGTCGTGACGTCTCTTGCTTTTAGCGAATCGCGGCGGCTATTTTTCGCGACTGCGCGCGATGCGCACTCTCTCTAGGAGGGTCCTGCGCCTTCACTGCTCGCGAGCAAGTGGCTCGCGACGGCCTCCGCCAGATCCTAAGCCTTCCATCGGCGCCTTGTCGTCGAATTGGTGGAGCCGTCCGGGATCTGTTCCATTCCCAGTTCATTCGACCTAAGGAGTCCCGCCCCGTGCTGCAAACGATGCGGAGCGCTGCGAAGTACATCTGGATCATCCTGATCGCGGCGTTTGTCGGCAGCTTCCTGCTATACCAGACGTCCGGACTTTCTGGACGCACCCCGGTGACCACAACCACGGCGGTTGCAACGGTCAACGGCGAAGACATTCTGCTGACGTCGTGGCAGAACTCCGTCAGCACTCTTGAACAGCAAGAGCAACAGCGCGTTGGGCGTGGAATCACGCTCGACGAACGCCGCACGATCGAAGACAACGCGTTCAACGAACTCGTGAACGACGTGCTGCTGAAACAGGAGTTTAAGCGTCGAGGCATCACAGTTACAGACGACGAAATCCTTCAGGCGGCACGTAACGCTCCACCGCCGCAGGCAATGCAGTCGTCCGAACTCCAAACGGACGGCCGATTTGACATCACAAAGTACCGCCGACTTTTAGCGAGCCCCATGGCGCGGCAGTCCGGTATGCTCGCGGGCCTCGAGTCGTACTACCGCACGGAAATTCCAAAACAGAAGCTGTTTGATCAGGTGTCGTCCGACGTGTACATGTCTGACGAACGTGTCTGGCAGGCATATCGTGACCGTCACGACTCTGCGCAGGTGAGTTACGTGCTGTTGCGCTTGGAGACTCTCACCGATACGGCAGTCACTGTCACAGACCAAGAGATTTCCCAATTTTACGATCGGAACAAGAAGAAGTTTGAGCGCCCGGGTCGCGCGGTCGTATCGTTGTTGTCGATACCCCGGTCGATCAGCGCGAAGGATTCTTCCGACGCCAAGGCTCGTATTGAGAAGATCCGCGCGGAGATTGTTGGCGGTGCGAAGTTTGAGGATGTCGCGAAGCGTGAATCGATGGATTCTGTGTCGGGTGCAAAGGGTGGCGCTCTCGGGAAAGGTCTGAAAGGACGTTTTACCCCGAAATTTGAGGATGCCCTTGTGGCGTTAAAACCGGGTGAGCTTTCACAACCCGTGCTGACCCCGTTTGGCTGGCATCTCATTCGGCTCGATGAGCGGAAAGGCGACACGCTTGATTTGCATCACATTTTAGTGTCCGTCGTGCAAAGCGATTCCAGTGCAACTCGCACTGATCGACGCGCCGATTCCTTGGCTGCCAAGGCCGGCAGCACGGACGATCCGAAAAAGTTTGATGCAGCTGCGAAGGATCTTGGTTTATCGCCAGCATCGGTTGTGGCCATTGAGAGGGAGCCGCTTTCGTGGGCTGGTCGCTATGTGCCTAGTGTGAGCGCATGGGCCTTTTCTGGAGTACACGCCGGTGAGACGAGCGATCTTTTTGACTCGCCCGATGCGTACTATTTGGCTCGCGTAGATTCGTTGCACGCAGGCGGACCGCAGCCGTTGTCCGAAGTTACGACGGAAATTCGCGGTCGTTTGGCTCGTCAGAAGCGCATTGAAAAATTGCGTCCGATGGCGCTGCAGTTGCTGCAGGTCGCGCGCTCAAGTTCGTTGGAAGCGGCAGCCTTGCAGCGGAAATTGCCGGTGGAAAGAACCGCCGATTTCTCACGTGTCACCGCCGTACCGGGGCTCGGGCAGTTTAACGAAGCACTCGGCGCAGCATTTACCATTCCGGTCGGCCAAGTTGGCGGACCAGTGCCTGCCGTTGACGGCATGGTGGTGATGCGCGTGGAAAAACGTACAGACGCGAATCGAGTGGCATTTGAAGCGCAAAAGGCTGAACAGCGGCAGCAGTTGATACAATCGCTGCGTCAGCAAAAAGTCGAAGAGTACTTGACGTCGTTGCGCGAGAGCGTGAAGGTGGAAGATCATCGGACGAAAGTCATGAACGCGATGCGTCGTCAGTCGGGAGCTTTGTAGTCGATCTTCGTATGAGAACGTCAAAAGAGAGGGCCCCGTGATTGCGAGAATCACGGGGCCCTCTCTTTAAGCAGTACCGCAGCGATCCAACATCAACCGATAAGACGCTTCGGCTCTGGACGTTCTTCCTCATTTGCCGCGTCAGCCGGAGCGGCACCACCAACACGATCATTACGCGGCGCAGGGTCGGTGATGGACTTTTGCGCATCGGTAATGTTGCGCTTGAACTCATTGATACCTTTGCCAAGCGAGCCCGCAATTTCTGGGATGCGTTTGGCGCCAAAAAGCAGCAGTACGATGACGAGAATGATGAGGATCTCGCCGAAACCAAAGTTGCCGAAGTTCATGTGAGGCTCCTAAAACAGGGACCGAGCGATAAGGTAAGCGATCAGTACTCCCAGTAGGCTCAACAGCGAGACATCTAGGGCGAAGCCGATGGTCAGCTTCAATATAATGAGGTCGATCGGGAGCGGACCGATGGACGGCGTCACGCCGGTAGTCAGAAACTCCTTCACGGCGCCGGCCGGTAAAAACCGACGCGACACCTGCTGCAACACGCCACCAGCGACAAAGCCGCTGGTCAGGACCAGCAGATGAAACACTGGGCGATGCTTC
>JANYFO010000239.1 GCA_025362635.1 Gemmatimonadaceae bacterium
AGCCCCAATTCACGCCGATGCGCACGGGTTTGTCGTGATCGATCGCCGCCTGCACGATGGTGGTGAAATTCGCATCGCGATGCTTCGAACCTACGTTGCCCGGATTGATGCGATACTTGTCGAGTGTTGCCGCGCACGCGGGATACTTCGTGAGTAACAAATGTCCGTTGTAATGAAAATCTCCAATAAGTGGGACATCGAGTCCGCGATCATTTAATCGTTGTCGAATTTCCGGCACCGCTTGCGCCGCCGCATCGTTGTTCACGGTGATGCGCACCATTTGCGACCCGGCTTCAAATAATTCTGCCACCTGATGTGCGGTCGAAGCGGCATCAGCCGTATCGGTGTTCGTCATTGACTGCACCACGATTGGCGTAGCGGAGCCAACAGGAACGCCGCGCACCAGCACGGTAGAAGTGGATCGACGGAGGCTTGCGGACACGATGAACCTTGAGGCGGTGGAGGGACGTAGTGGTGTGACGTAAGGTAGCGAGACTAGGTGCGTCACCCCAACTTCCAACCATGTCCGATTCTTCTATTCCACCGCGTTCTGATCGCGATCATCGGCTTGATGAGACCATCGAGTCCGCTGCGATGCCTGCCAATGAGTTGTCTGCGCTGCCGAAGAAGTCATTCGCGCGACGGCACTGGGGCAAGGTGACGCTGCTAATTCTTGTCGGCCTTCCCGCCATCAGTTTTGCGATTTGGACGGCGGTCGCGTTGAACTGGAGCTATTCAGACGGCAAGCGCGACGGTTACGTGCAGAAAATGTCGCGCAAAGGCTGGCTCTGCAAAACGTGGGAAGGCACGCTTTATACGGGTATCGCCAAGAGCTTTCAGTCCGACAGTTTTCAGTTCACCGTGCGCAGCGATTCCATCGCAAACGTGATTCAGTCAATGCCCGGCAAAAAAGTTGCAGTGGATTACCAGCAGCATGTCGGAATTCCGTCGTCGTGCTTTGGGGATACCCAATATTTCGTTATAGGAGTCCGCGCCATACCGGATTAGCCGGAAGCGGACTCATCTACCCGTGGAGGGTTTGATGTTTCGTTCGCTTCGTACGCTATCCGTCGCTGTATTGGTTGTGGTGCCAACCGTTTTGGCCGCACAGCAGAACACGCGTTCCATTCAAATCGGTGCCAGCGGCGGTTTGTCATTGCCCATGGGATCGTTGGGCGATGGGGCAAAATCCGGCTATGTCATCGCCGGACACCTGTATTACCAGCCGTCTGGTTTCAAGTCACTCGGTTACCGCGCAGACGTAAGTCTTGATAAGTGGAGTTCGAAGGTGGCGGGTATCGATTTGCGCAGCCTCGGTGTTGTAGCAAATGCGATTTATCATCTGCCGAGTAGCACCGCTTCTACCGTGCATCCGTACGTACTGGGCGGCGTTGGCATGTTTAACAGCAAGAGTTCCGGCCAGAACCTTGGCGTTACGTATTCGTCAACCAATACTGATGTTGGGGTGCAGGTTGGCGGCGGCATCGACTTCGCGTTGTCGGGCTTTTCCACGTTCGTGGAAGCGAAATATGTGAACGTGTTCTCGAGCGGCGGTACCAAATGGATTCCCATCTCGTTTGGTGTTCGCTTCTAGCGTTGGATCGAGAACAAGAGCACGTTCAGCTGTAAGCTCTTGACTTACGCTTGGGTTGCCGCACTTTTGTGACATGAGGCGGGACGTCCCAACGTTCCGGTATCTCCTCGGCTCAAAACTATTTCCGGAGTGTGTATGCGCCGTCAGATTTTTGCGATCATTGTAGCGTCGGGTGTTCTGCTCTCCGGATGTTATCATGCCGTCATCGACACGGGACGCGCCAGCGTGGGTGAACCAATTGTCACGCCATGGGCCCACGCGTTCATTTACGGTTTGGTACCACCAGCACTGACCGAGACCGCGAAAAAATGTCCGAGCGGCGTCGCGAAGGTGGAAACACAGCAGTCATTTTTGAATGGTCTCGCCGCTGCGATCACGGCAGGCATCTATACGCCGATGACTATTTCGTACACGTGCGCCAAGATGGGTGCAGAGTTGCCGACCACCAAGACAATCCGCGCGCAAGAGATGGGAGACCAGGCCGCGATGCAGGCGGCAGTTGAACTTTCTCGCAAGTCGGGTGCGGCCGTGCTCGTGCAGTTTTAGCACGTCGAATCGAAATACCCGTCAGCCGTTACCGTTACGGTAGCGGCTGACGTTTTTCGCTAATGCATATTTAAGAATGACGTTTTCGAAATCATCCTCGCCCGTCGTCATCGTCGGCGCGGGCATCGCTGGGTTAGTGTGTGCGATCGAGATACATCGCGCTGGACGACCGGTGGTGGTACTCGAGGCAGCATCGGATGTTGGTGGACGGGTACGGTCATCCGTTGTCGATGGCTTTGTGTTAGATCATGGCTTCCAGGTGCTCTTCACCGCCTACCCCACGTTATCCGCCTATCTTGATTTAGACGCACTTGCACTGCGCCGTTTTCTCCCAGCGGCGCGCATCGTGCGCGATGGTCGGGTGTCACTCATTGGCGACGCGTTGCGCGATCCAACGCTGCTCTTCGATACCATTTTTGCGCGCGCCGTGTCGATCAGCGACAAGTTGCGATTGCTTGCGCTTCGCCGCTTCGCCCAGCAGCTCAGTATCGACGATTGTTTCGCTGCTCGTTTCGCGAATGTGTCGACGCGCGCGTTTCTCGAGTCTCGTGGCTTCGCATCGCCCGTGATCGATGGATTTTTTGCTCCATTCTACGGCGGCATTCTGCTGGATCGTACGTTGGCGACGACCGCATCGATTCTTCTGTTTACGTTCAAGATGCTGGGTGCGGGAGATACCGCAGTTCCCGCGCGCGGAATGGGCGCCATTGCGGCACAACTGGCGGCGCAATTACCGCGCGATGCGGTGCGTGTGGGTGTTGCGGTGCGTGCACTTAACGTGGAAAGCGGTCGTGTGTGTGGTGTCAGTCTGGACGATGGCAGTCGATTCGACGCGTGTGACGTGGTGCTTGCAACTGACCCACCGGCAGCGGCCGTCCTCGCGCATACAGCAAATTTGGCGCTTGCTGTTCCGGCCGGCGCCCTCGGATGCACGACCGTGTACTACACGGCGGAGCGGACACCGTTGCCCGGAAAGGCGCTGTGGCTCAACGCTGATGTGCACGCGGTGATTGGCCATGTCGTCACGATCAGTGACGTTGCGCCGGAGTACAGTGACGGACGCCCGCTCATCGCGGCGACGGCGGTAGGCACGCCAGCGACGTTGCCGGACGATGCGTTGGATGTAGCGGCGCGTTGCGAAATTGCGGCGATGGCGGCGGTCGCTGGAGACAGTGTTGCTACAACGCTGACACGTCTGGCAATTTGGCGGGTACCATACGCGCAGTTTGCCCAACCACCGGGTTGGCGAAATACACCTCCCACCGTCGCCTGCGGCATTCCAGGCCTTTGGCGCGCAAGCGAAGTGTTGCATTCGAGTTCTCTTGAAGGTGCAGCGCGCGGTGGCCAGATGGCCGCGCGTGCGTTGCTTTAACCACAACAATTCTGCGACCATGCGACGACTTACTTGCGCCACGGCGCTTTCCTGCCTCCTCTCGCTCTCGCTGTATTCGCAGTCGCTGCATGCGCAGACACGCGCACTCAACGCTGATACGATGGTCAGTCCTTCGCACATTTTGTCCGTCAATCCGTTCGTGCTGCTCTTTGGAAATTTCTCGGGCGAGTATGAGCAACGAGTCCAGTCAACGTTCTCGGTCGCGGTGGCCGGATCCTATGTAAATTTCGATAGCGATCGCTACACGAATATCGACCTGAAGGCGCGTCTGTATCCCAACGAGGTGGCGTTGCGAGGATTCGGATTTGCTGCCTCCGTAGGCGCGACCGCAATTCGAGCGCACACATCCGATTGCTATTTGTATGATCCCGCTGTCGGTAGTAACGGACCATGCACAAATAGGAACAAGACATTCTCGTCACCATCCGTCGCACTTGAGTTGCAATATCAGTGGCTCCTCGGTTCGCGCCGTCGCACCGCCATTACACTCGGCGGGGGACTCAAACGTTTTCTTGGGTCGAGCGGTGATTTTACGTTAGCCCGTGTGTCGCGCTTCCTGCCGACGTTTCGTTCAACCATCGGGTACGCGTTTTAGGCTGTTGTCTTCTACCGACAATACGCGGGCGCTGCGTTTCACAAGCGGCAAACGGCTTCCTATACGGCAAGCATAAACATTCGTACTTCCGGCGGCAGACTGACCGGGACAACAATGAGTTTCCCTTTCTCGCGAATTGATGAAATGGTCCGGGCAATTCCAACTACCTTTTCGTCCATCCGATATTGAAAAGCACGCTCAAAAAAACGAGGTGGCCGCTTGGATCTCAACGTACCATATCCAGCAACTTCAAACTCGTGCTGACCACGCCAGCTCGTTTGCGTGTACTTGGCAATGATTCCCTCGCCAAGAGACGTTCGTAGAATGGCGGTTCGATTCCAAGTGAGAGGAAAATCAACTGCGAATGTCTCTTGTCCTACTTTGATGGTTCGCTGTCTTGTTGCAGTTCGGCTAAATGCGTAACCAAGAATCTGATTTTGAGAATCTCTTACCACCAGACATACGCTGGTTGCTGAAGCATCCTGGGGGATAGCGAAAAGCATTTCAGATTTTTTCAAGTTGAATTTTTCAGCTTGCGCTGCAATGGTTTCCCATATTTGATCAGCCGTCACGAGAAAATTTTCTTGTAAGAAAGATTTTCGATTGTTTAGGAGCATGTAGACTAGGCATCCGAAGCCCACAACCACGGCAAGCAAAAGGAAACCGAGGCTCGATTCGTTAACCGTCATTTTTCAGTGCGTCCGGTTAGAAGTTGAAGCATGATGGTGGGGCAACTCTCGACAATAGCACGTGAAAAACGGGAGGACGACGCATCGCGTCGTCCTCCCGTTTATTGCAGCAACAGAAACTACTACTTCATTTTAAACGTCACACCGAGGTTCAACGTCGCGGCACCAGCGCCGACGTCGGCATACGCTGCTACGCTTGGCGTGAAGAAGTAACGACCACCGGCGCGGCCGATAAAGTAAATCGCGCTGTTCCCGCACAAATTGGCCGTAATGCCGATTCCAGAGTACGAGCAGTTGATGATCTGGTAGCCCAACCCAGCGCCGATAAACGGATCGAACTTCGTATTCTCGAGCTTAAAGTGATAGTTCATCGTTGCGCCGATCGGAATATACTTAAAGCTGTAGTTACTTCCGCTGGAATACGAGTAGTAATCAGCGCTCACGCCAATGCCAAGCAGGCCATTACCGAGATCGGGAAGCACCTTAAAAATGTGCTCAAAGCGACCGCCAAACGAAGCGCTAGCCGAACCAAGATTACCAATACCAACAACCACACCCACATCGGTGTATCCCTTGCTCACCTGCGCGGACACCTGCGCCGCCGATGCGGCGACCACAACAGCAGCGACGGCTACTGAACCAACAATTTTTTTCAGCATCATGCGTTCCTCAGACAACGGGTAAGCGAGCATCGTGCGTCGCGTCAGCAACAAATCACGCGACGTGGTAAAGCCCAGTGAAATTGAGCGTGTGTCAAACTGGTCCGCGAGACTTAATGCCCATCGCGGATTTCCCGCAAGACGTCCGTGACGTGCAACCTCGTACAGTCCCTCACTACTTCGACAAACCAAGTAGCGTCCCTAACATCGATACGTGTGCAACCACGGCGTTTGCCCCCGCGGACTTAAGTCGTGACGCAGAAATGAGATCAGCGTATCCGATGACGGTCATTCCCGCTGCACGCGCTCCCTGCACCCCTAACGGACTGTCTTCCACCACGACACAATCGGACGCACGTACGCCCATCGCCTCAGCTGCGTGCAAGAAGAGGTCCGGGGCTGGTTTGGGATGCATAACATCGTCGGACGAAAAACGACGACCTTCAAAGCGCGCAAGCAATCCCGTAGCGCCAAGCGAAACGCGCATCTTGTCGTGCTCGCCATTGGACGCAACACAGTACGGGACGTGTGCGCCGTCCAAGTCGTCAAGCAACGCAATGATGCCATCGACGGGTTGCACCTCGCGCGCTAATGCCTCCCGCGTTAACGCGTGATAGCGTTCGATCAAATCGTCCGGCGGCGCAAACCCCAAACGTTCGGTCACAATCTCCTTGCAGCGCGCCATCGAGTGGCCGATAAACGTCTCCGCCATCTCGTTGAGCGTGAGGTGCAGACCAAGTTCAGCGAGCAAGCCGGCAAACACGCGACTGGATATTCGCTCGCTGTCCACGAGCACTCCGTCGCAATCGAAGATGACAAGCGAAACCGGGCTCACATGGCCTGCAGACTCTGGCGCGCCTGCACAAGCTGCGCCGCAACGGCGTTGGGCCCCGTACCGCCCGCGATGTCCCGCGCCGCAATGGATGCTTCGGCACTAAGCGCCGCACGCGCGTCTTCGCCAAACAACGCATGCGCCGCCGCAAAACGTGCAGCCGGCAATGCATCAAGTTCGATTCCCCCTTCTTCCGCCGCGCGCACCAGGACACCGACGGCGCCGTGCGCTTCGCGAAACGTCGCCCCACGGCGAACGAGATAGTCGGCCAAGTCAGTCGCCATCATCGCGCTCGACACAGCCGCACGCATCCGCTTGGTATCAAACCGCAACTCCGCCACTGCACCGGCAACGGCCGGCAGGACGAGCAGCAACATGTCGATCGCATTAAACATCGCACGCTTGTCATCCTGCAAATCCTTGCTGTAGCCACTGGGCAACCCTTTGATCGCGCCCATGAGTGAAACGAGATCGCCAAGCACACGTGCGCCGGACCCACGCGCGAGTTCGAAAACATCGGGATTGCGTTTCTGCGGCATCATGCTCGATCCTGTCGAGAAACCGTCACCGAATTTGACGAAACCAAATTCGCTGGAGCCGTACACGATCATGTCTTCGGCCAAACGCGAGCAGTGCGCGGCAATCATGGCGCAGGCGAACAGCGTTTCGGCGACGAAGTCACGATCGCCGGTAGCGTCGATGCTGTTCGCTGAGATTGATGCGAATCCAAGCGACTCGCGCAACGACTCGCGCGACACGGGAAAGGCGCTTCCGGCAATCGCGCCTGAGCCCAACGGCAGCACGCCGGCACATCGTGCGGCGGCGGCGAGGCGCGTGCGATCACGCGTGAGCGGCCAAAAGTGTGCGAGCAACCAATGCGTGCCGCTCACCGGCTGCGCGCGTTGCAAATGAGTGTATGCCGGCAAAATCGCGTCGACAAGCGTCTCTGCCTGTGTAAGCAAGGCTGTTTGGAGCACTCGCACGGCGTCGTCGAGCTGGTGACACGCCTCCATCGTCCAAAGCCGCGATGCGGTTGCCACCTGGTCATTGCGTGAGCGGCCGGTGTGCAACTTGGAGGCGACCGATCCCGCCTCTTCGTGCAACAGTCGATCGATCATCGTATGTATGTCCTCATCCGTCGCAACGGGCAGCGCGCCCTCGGCAAGCCGTGCACTCACGCGATCAAGTCCGTGCTGCAGCGCGGCGCTTTCGGCAATCGTCAGCACGCCGCCCTCGCCGAGCGCGCGCGCCCATGCTTTCGACAGGCGTACGTCGTGTGGCCAGAGTCGAAAGTCAGTGCCAATTGAACGGTTGAGCGCGTCGAGCAGAGGCGACGGGCCGCCGGCAAAGCGCCCACCCCAAAGTTTATGCGTATCTGTGCTCATCTCGAAGTATGCAAAAGTATGCAGTCGGCCTGCATAAAATGTTCAGGACCAAGGTCGCGCAGAATCACGCCGTCCCACGGAAGAAAATTAAGCACGGAGATAGTCTTGTAGACGGCGGAGTGCGCGTTCGCGTCCAGCCACGGAGCGGCAGATGATGAGCACCGTATTGTCGCCGGCAATGGTGCCGGCAATATCAGGCCACGCTGCGTAATCGAGCGCTTCGGCCACGGGTTGTGCCCCCGAGGCGACGGTGCGGACGACGATCATCACCTGGACAGCCTCTACGCCAACGATGAATTGCGGGAGCATGGCTTCAAGCCGTCGCGCGTCGCCGTCGCTGCTGGCCGACTCGGAAAACGTGTAGCGCGCCCGTCCCTTGTCGTCTGGGATCCGCGCCAAGCGGAGTTCGCGCAAGTCACGGGAGAGCGTCGATTGCGTCACGTCCCAGCCGCGTTTCGTGAGCTGTCGCCGCAACTCTTCTTGGCTGGCGACACGTTTCGCGGTGACGATCTCGCGAATGGCGTTGTGTCGATCGATTTTATCGGTCACGCGATGTTCTCCGTAGTATTGACAGCAGCTGAATGCAAAATTATGCATTCAGTGTGCATAATATTCCAGTCGGGGTCCTTGGCGCCAGCGGCTACGCTGGACGCGAGCTATGTCGTCTGATTGCTGATCACTCTCAGCTTTCGCTCGCCTTTGCCACCGCCAACGCGCAGCGTGGGACAACGCTACGCGTACGCACAGCTGGGCGCAGCCACGACATTCCTTTGGTTGGTGTCGACGAGATTGATCTCGCCTCTGCGCAGCTGGTTTTTGCTGCGCTGCCGCACGGAGCGTCGGCCGAGTGGGTGGCGAAGGCATTGGCGGCCGGGGCGCGCGTGGTGGACTTGTCGAGCGACCTGCGCCCCGGTTACGGCGGCGGCGGACACGCGCTGCCCGATGGCGTGCCGACAGATGCTCCGTACGGGCTGACCGAACTGTTTCGTGATGACATTCGCGGTGCGCGCGTGGTCGCGAATCCCGGCTGTTACGCGACGAGTGTGCTGTTGGCGCTGGCGCCGTTGGCGCGGTCCGGATTGATCGCGCCCGGGGCGACCGTGACGATTTCGGCCGCGAGCGGAGTTAGCGGTGCCGGTGCCTCGCCCAAATTGGAACTGCTTTTCGCGGAAGTCACAGAAAATTTCCGTGCATACAGCGTGGGCAATGCGCATCGACATCTGCACGAGATGCGAGCGCTCATGCAACACCTTGGCGCTGATTGCGACTTGCTATTCACGCCGCATTTGCTGCCCGTTGATCGCGGCATTCTGGCGACGATTACGGTGCCGCTCACCCACGCGCTTGACGATGCAATGGCGCCGTATCGGGCACTGTACGCTACCGAACCGTTCATCGAGTTGACGGATTCGTTGCCGTCGCTCACTGATGTAGCCCATCGAAATGTGGCGCGCATTAGCGCGTGCGTTCCGGCGGGGCTGCGTGCGCCAACGTTGTTAGCGTTTTGCGCGATCGACAATCTGCAAAAAGGCGCTGCTGGCCAAGCCATTCAGAACGCCAACCTCATGCTCGGCCTAAATGAAACGGCGGGGCTAATCGCGTGAACGTGTCCACGTTCAGACCAATTGTGGTGAAGCTGGGCGGTCGCACGCAGTCCGATCCAGCGCTGCCTGCGGCACTCGTCGCGTTGTCTCGTGCAACGCGTGGCGGCGTCGTGATTGTGCATGGCGGCGGCGATCAGATCAGCCAGTTGCAACGAATGCGCGGCGAAGAACCACGCTTTGTTGGCGGACGTCGGGTGACCACGGATACCGCGCTTGAACTTGTGCGCATGGTGTTGTCCGGGCTGGCGAACAAACAGTTGGTGTCAGCGCTTACCGCAGCGGGTGCGTCAGCCGTTGGTATCTCCGGCGAAGACGCGTCGATGGTGCGTGCGACACCCATTGATCGCGCAATGTTTGGACATTCCGGGTTGCCCGCGTCGGTCGATACGCGCCTGATCACGGTGCTTCTCGCCGGGGGATTTTTGCCGGTCATCTCCCCAGTGGCCACACACGCCGATGCGACCATCGGCGGTGCGCTTAACGTGAATGGCGATGACGCCGCCGCCGCAATCGCCGCGGCGCTCGGTGCGGCCGAGCTGTTTTTGCTCGCCGATGTCGCGGGTGTGCTTGATGCCGACAGGCAGCGCATCGACATGCTCACTCTCGACGACGCGCACGCGCTCGTGGCGGCCGGAGTGGCGGGTGGTGGTATGGCCGCGAAGCTCGATGCCTGTGCTGCCGCCCTCGCTGGTGGCGTGCATCGCGTGCGCATCGGTGATCTCGCGGCGCTCACCGATCCGAACGCCGGAACCACCGTTGTTGCGCCGCTGTCGATTTCTGTTTGATCTCCATTTTATCAAGACGCTTCTATTATGACTCCGTCAACCATGTCCATGCCCGTCATTCCCACGGCGTTTGTTCCGCCCGCTGCCGTTGCGCCGACCCTGTCCGTAACGTCGCTACCGGCGATTGTCGGCACGTATAAACGGCAAGCGCCGGTGTTTGTGCGCGGTGAGGGCGTGTACATGTATGACGAGCACGGCGCGCGCTACCTCGACTTCGTGGCGGGAATCGCCGTGAATGCCCTTGGTCACGCGGACGCGGGCGTGCTACAGGCGATGCAAGAAGCAATGGCGACAGGATTGATACACACGTCAAACCTGTATCGCACCGAGCCTGGCGAGACGCTGGCGCAATGGTTTGTTGATCACTCGTTTGCGTCGAGTGTTTTTTTCGCGAACTCGGGCGCCGAGGCCAACGAGGGTGCGTTTAAGTTTGCGCGGCGTTGGGCGCGCACCACCAATCATCAGGCGAAGCACGAGATCATCGCGCTGCGCGGTGCGTTTCACGGCCGCATGCCAGGAACGCTCGCGGCCACGGATCGGCCGTCGTATCGCTTGCCATTTCGACCGTTGATGGGCGGTGTGCGCATTGTCGAGCGTGATTTGGAGGAGCTGAAAGTGGTGCTTGATACGGAAACGGCTGCTGCGGTTATTGTCGAGCCCATTCAGGGTGAAGGTGGTGTGCGCGTTGTCGATCCTGCGTTTTTGCGCGGCCTTCGTGCGCTGACGCGCGAGCGCAACGTGTTGCTCATTCTCGACGAAATTCAGTGTGGTCTCGGACGGACGGGCTCATTCTTCGCGTACGAGCAGTTGGGCTTTGAGCCGGACATGCTGACGCTGGCCAAGCCGCTCGCTGCAGGTTTGCCGATGGGTGCAATTCTCGTTAATGAGACCGTTGCACAGTGCATTCAGCCTGGTGATCACGGTACGACGTTTGGTGGTGGTCCGTTCATCGCGCATGTCGCCAATCACGTCGTCCAGCGTTTGTCCGATCCCGCGATGCTCGCACACGTGCGTGAGACAGGCGCGTGGTTTGGCGAACAGTTACAGGCGATGGCTGATCGCACCGGACGCGTACGCGCCATTCGCGGCACTGGGTTGATGTGGGGGATGGATGTACACGAGTCGGCCGCGGCAATTATTCAGCGTTGCTTTAACAACGGGTTGCTGTTGGTCAGCGCTGGTGAACACACGTTGCGCTTCTTACCGCCACTTGTAATCACGAAAGACGAATTGTCGCAGGGCCTCGCCATTCTGGAGACGGCACTCGTCGGTTGATGGGCAAGGGTGGATGTTGGTAGGTGGTAGGTGGTAGGTGGTAGGTGGTAGGTGGTAGGTAGTAGTTGCAGTTCCCTACTCCCTACTCTCTACTCCCTACTCCCTAGTTGCTTTGCATCTCCCTCCCCCTTCCGCGAACCCGATCCCGCCGTGATGCTCGACTTCATCACAGCGCATCCGTTCGGTGCGCTCGTGACCGGGTCGGCGGAACACGAACTATTCGCGACACATCTACCACTGCTGCTTGACCGCACACGCGGTGCGCACGGAGTGCTGCAGGGGCACATCGCTCGCGCGAACGTACACCACGGGCGTGTATCGGACGCGTCCCCTGACGCGCTGGTGTTATTCACCAGTCCCGACGCTTATATCAGCCCGAGTTTTTATCCCACAAAGCAGCGGCATGGCAAAGTGGTGCCGACCTGGAATTACATCGCCGTGCATGCGTATGGCCGATTGCGCTTTGTGGATGACCGCGATTTTATGATGCGGCATCTCAACGCGCTTACGGAGCAGCACGAAGAAGGTCGCGCGCACCCGTGGGCGATGCACGATGCGCCGCAGGATTTTCTTGAGCAGCTCGTGAAGTCCACCGTCGGTCTTGAAATCGAGATTACGAGACTTGAAGGAAAATGGAAGCTGAGCTAAAATCGATCGTCAGAAGACATTGACGGCGTGATTGATGAACTCGCGCAGTCGCCGTCCGCAACGGAGCGAGACATCGCGGCGCACGTGCGCACGCATCGTCCGCAACGATAGACGTAACTCATCCGCGCGTAAAAACTTTTGCAACATCCCTAGTGTGTTCGCGCGAAATGCACAATATTGCCGTCGCCTTCACGTGTCTCCGTGAACGGTGCGGGAACGAGACACGGCGACGTACGCGTGTTGGTAGCCGAGAATGTGTCGGCTCCGTGTGGCTCGCTCATCGGCGGTGTAGCACCTGTCCTAGCGCGTCGATCCGGCGGCGCGCACGAGACCGGACAGGTGCCGCCGATTGAGTTTGTCCCACGCGTGTCACGTATCAAACAAAGTTGTCGCGGCGCGCTATTTTTGATTGCATGTCCATTTTCTTTGTGGTTCGCGCCACTCAGGCTGCTGCGTCCGCCGTTGCGTCGACGCTGATTGTATGCGCACTCGTCGCAACGCCGGTCATCGCGCAGTCGGCGAAACCAACGCTCCCGCCCACGTTGCTCGTACAGATCACCGTCGATCAACTGCGTCCCGACTACTTCGACCGCTTCGCTCCGCAACTCACCGGTGGCCTTGGTCGACTCATGCGTCAGGGCGCACGATTCACAAATGCATTTCATGATCACGCCACGACGGAAACGGCACCTGGTCATGCAACCCTGTGGTCGGGACGTTTTCCTTCGCACACGGGTGTTGTGCTCAACGAGATCGGAGTGGCGGACCCGCAGTCGCCGTTGTTATTCGGCCGTGGCGGCGGTGCGTCGCCGTATCGCTTCCGAGGCTCCGCATTGTTTGACTGGGTGCGCACGAGCGATCAATTCAGTCGCGCCTTATCGGTCTCGCGGAAAGATCGCGGTGCCATTCTGCCGCTCGGCCGCGCGAAGCAAGAGGTGTTTTGGTATTCGTTGGACGGACGGTTTACCACCAGTCACTACTACGCTGACACGCTGCCGAGCTGGGTGCAGCGCTTCAACGCGACCAACTTCACGGCCAAATATTTAGGCACGCAATGGAATACACTGCTGCCGGCAGTGGACTATCCCGAGCGCGACAGCGTTGCCATTGAAGGCCAAGGAAAAGATTTTACGTTTCCACACACCCTTTCGGCTGACCAACGCACGGGCACATTTGACTTCACGGAGTTTCCGTGGATGGATGACGTGACGGTAGATCTGGCACTGGCCGGCGTAACTGCGATGGAGTTGGGCAAAGGGCCAACCATTGATGTGCTGGCGGTGTCCTTATCCACCACGGACGCCGTCGGACATCGCTACGGTCCAGACTCACGCGAGCTGCACGATCAGGTATTGCGCGTGGATCGGGCGTTAGGTCGACTCATTGATTCGTTGTACAAATTGCGTGACTCCACCCGCGTTGTTTTCGCACTCAGTGCAGACCATGGAGTAGCCCCATTTCCCGAATTGCATTTTTCGGGCACTGATCCTGACCGTGGGCGTGTAGACCCGCGTCCCGTGATCGATTCGGCGCGGAGTGCACTGGCCGCGCGCGGTGTAGAAGGCGATGCCCTGTTGTTGCAGTCCGGCATCATCTCGCTGGACCGCGCGCGGCTGGCTGTGCGTGGGATAAATGCTGATTCGGTTGTGGAATCTGTCCGTCGAGCGATGTTGCGACGCCACGGTGTGCTACGTGTGGATCGCGTTCCGCAGCTGGCCGCCGCCGCCGCGCGCGGTGACAAGATTGCGCGACGTTGGCTGCATTCGGTGCCGCCCGATCTGCATGCGGTGCTCACGGTCACATTGGAGCCGTACTTTTATTGGTACACCACGCGGTATGCGACGCACGGTACACCGCACGACTACGACGCGCACATTCCGATGCTGTTTATGGGGCCGATGTTTGTACCGGGCACGTATGCAGTGCCGGTGCGCTCGGTCGACATTGCGCCGACGTTAGCGGCAGCCATTGGCATTGAGCCCACCGAACCCGTTGACGGTCGCGTGCTCACGGAAGCGCTGCGCAGCAAATCGCGCAAGAAGACGTTCAAACCCTGACGCATCAGCGTCGTGCGTGTGCATACTTCAGATATGAGTGTGCATGATGACAAATCACCGTCCCACTTGCATCGTGCCTTCGACGAACTGCGCTTCGGTTCGTCGCGCACGTTGAATTTGCGCGCCTTACAACCCACAGCCATGCAAGCAACAGACCTTGCCGAGCGTTGGTTGCGCTTCCAGCAGGTGCAAGGAGCAAGCGAGGCGTTGGTAATTACTGGTCGTGGCAATCGGAGCATTGAAGGCATCTCGCCGGTGCGCGAGGCGATTGTAAAGCTTCTGCCGTCGTTGCGACGTCGCAATGTGCTCAGCGCGTTTGCCGAGCACACCCCGGGCTCATTTACGGTGACCTTTGCATCGGTGCGGGCGCTGTTTGAAGCGCCAAAACGTCGTCGCGAAAAAACGTCGCCGGAAAGGCCGATCACTCCGACATCGCTTGCAGCGCTCGACGAGCAGACGCGCTTCGCACTGCAAGATGTTGCGGTGGCCATGCTCGCGTCGCTAGGCGTACATGCACCCTCGCGCGAGATGATTGAGGAGGAGATGTGTCGGCAGTTTGCGCAGATTAGCGCGGCGTTGCCGCCGGGCCCGGATAAGGAGGCGCTGTTGCAGCAGGCTGCGCAGCGGGCGTTGGAGGAGTTTGAGCTGGGGTGAGGGGTGCCGAACGCGTTAAAAATGTTTGGGCGCATTTCTTAGTTACCGTGATGAAGGCGAAGCAAGAAAACGCACATTCTAGCAAGCGAACAAAAGGTGACACGCCCTTGCCTAACGCACTGCTAGTCGGCAGCGTCCGCAGACCAGTACTGCTTCCGCGCGACTCACCATCACGCGCCCGTCTCTCATCGCCCGTCGATCATGCCACTCGCCCAAGAAAGGCGTACGTTCCTGTTCGTACCGCGCCTCGCTCTATTGTCGCTGCTGTCAGGTGCCGTTGCGGGAGCGCAAGCACCGAAGTCAACGGCGACCGCACCCACCGCCCAACGCAAGCTCCCCGGCTTCAGCCCAAAATCTGCCACCGAACAACGTCGCCTCGAAAAAGACGCCGTCAACGGACCCGAACCACTCCGCGCCGAAGCACACTCGGCCGTTTTGTCGAAAGAGCCACACGTCGCGGGCACACCGGCGCAAGCGCGCACGCGCGACTACGTCATCGATCAGATGAAAGCGATGGGCCTCGAAACCGAAGTGCGCACATACGACGTGTGGTTGCCGCACGCGACGAGCGTGAAAATTACGCGCATCGGCAAACGCGATACTACGGTCCTCGATTTGTCGGAGCCGTCGATTCCCGGTGATCCCGCCACGGCACTTCCGCAGTATCTCACGGTGAATGGTTCGAGTGGCGCGGGCGTCGGTCAGGGCGAAGTGGTGTTCGTCAACTACGGCCTCATTGAAGACTACGCCGTTCTTGATTCACTCGGTGTGTCGGTGAAAGGCAAAGTGGTGTTAGCACGATATGGTCGCAGCTTTCGCGGCATCAAAGCGCGCGAGGCGGAAAAGCGCGGCGCGGTAGGCGTGCTGATTTACACGGATCCCGCCGACGACGGTTTCGCGCGCGGCGACGTGTATCCAGAAGGTCCTATGCGACCGATGCGTGGCGTGCAACGCGGGAGCGTCTACAACGGCACCGGTGATCCACTCACGCCCGGATACGCGAGCAAGCCGGGCGCACCACGACTGGCACTCTCGCAAACATCACTACCGAAAATACCGGTGGTGCCGATCAGCGCGGCGAACGCGCAATTGTTATTTGACCAAGTGCGCGGCACCAACATTCCCGCTGGCTGGCAAGGTGGCATTGGTTTGCGTTATCACGTCGGACCGGGACCAGTGCAGGTGAAGGTGGAAGTCACAACCGACGCTGCAACCAACGGCACCAAACAAATCTTCAACACCTTAGGCTATCTGCGCGGCAGTGAATTTCCCGACCAGTACGTCTATATCGGTGGACATCGGGACGGATGGGGACCAGGTGCGGCCGACAACATCAGCGGCACGGTAAGCATCCTTGAAGCCGCGCGATCAATGGCCGATATGGCCAAGGCCGGATGGCGTCCGAAGCGCACCATTGTGTTTGCGACATGGGACGCCGAAGAGTGGGGACTGGTGGGCAGCACGGAGTACGTCGAAGAAGATTCACTGCGCTTACAGAAGGGCGCCGTCGCGTACTTCAACCAAGACGTATCCGCACAAGGCAGCGCGTTTGGTGGTGGCGGATCACCGTCGTTGCGCAGCACACTGCGCGATGTGCTGCGTGGTGTACCCGATCCAAAAACGCAGGGCACCGTGTACGACGCGTGGCGCTCGGCGAGTGGCATCAAGAGCGACACGCTCGAACCGAACATGGGTGATCCGGGTGGCGGCAGCGATTTTGCCGGCTTCTACAATCACCTAGGCATACCGATCGCCGAATGGGGCTTTGGCGGCCCGGCCGGTACGTATCACTCAGCGTACGACACGTTCGCGTGGATGCAAAAGTTTGGCGATCCAGGCTTCCAGTATCACGCGACGTCGGCGCGCATCGTCGCGGCCATGGCGTTGCGTGTCGCGGATGCGGACATCCTCCCATACGATTACGTCGAGTTTGCGCGCACGATGCAAAAGTATTTGGCGCCGATGCAACGCGCCTTCACGGCACATAAATGGGACGTCGCCGCAATTACTCCGTTGGCCGCTTCTATTGCCCGTCTCGAACGAGTCTCTGCCACCTTCGCAACAGCGCGCGATGCGGCGCTTAAAGGCGAGCTGTCACACGATGCGCGAGACGCGACGAATCATGCGCTGCTCAAAGTTGAACGCGCCTTCGCGCGGCCGAGTGGGTTGAAAAGTCGGCCGTGGTATCGGTCGCTGATTTATGCGGCGGACGTCGACAATGGGTATTCGACGATGAACTTTCCGGGCGTGAACGAGGCCGTGCGCGCGAGCGATCAAGCGGGTGCGAAAGAAGAGTTGGTGGACCTAACCATGCGTTTTGGAAAAGCGGCGGACGCAGTGGACGAAGCTCGTCGTGCGATGAGTGTGTCGCCCGCGACAAGGGCTCCGAAAAAGCAGTGATGATTCACGTCGACGACCCGCGATACGCGCGACAGCATGTCTTGCGCGGGTTTGGTCGTGCTGGACAAGAACGATTGGCCGCCGCGCGCGGGCTGATTGTTGGTGCGGGAGGGCTGGGGTCTCCGGCGGCGCTGTATCTCGCGGCCGCCGGAGTGGGGGCGCTTACATTAGTGGACGCGGACGTGGTGGATCTCACTAACTTGCATCGACAACTGTTGTACGGCACACGTGACGTAGGCCGACCAAAGCTCGACGCCGCACGCGACCGTTTGCAGGATGTGAATCCGCAGGTCACCGTAGTCACGCACCATGTGCGCATGAATGCGAGCAACGCGTTGTCGTTGCTACACGGACACGATGTGGTCATTGATGCGACGGATAATTTTCCGGCGCGCTATGCGATCAACGATGCGTGCGTGGCACTCGACACCGCGTTTGTCTACGGGAGTATTGCGCGCTTTCAAGCACAGGTGAGTGTCTTTGCCGCAGCCACAGGGCCGTGTTATCGCTGTCTCTTTCCCGAGGCACCGACGCCGGGTTCGGTGCCTACATGTGCAGAAGAAGGCGTGCTTGGTGTCGTGCCAGGAATTGTCGGTCTGCACCAAGCCTTGGAAGCGATCAAGTTGATCACAGGCATTGGCACGCCGCTGATCGGTCAACTGTTGTTACTGGATTTCTTGTCCAATGATTCGCAACGCATCACGTTGGCGAAGCGCGATAATTGTCCGGTGTGTAGCGTGGTTGCACGTTCCGAACGCCAAACCTCTACTCTTACACTGCGCACGATGACCAGTCCGGATATCACCGTCACAGACCTCGCTGCGCGTATCGCACGCGGTGATGCGCTGACCGTGCTTGATGTGCGCGAGCAATGGGAATACGACACTGCGCAGATCGCCGGGAGCGTCCTCGCTCCGCTTTCTATACTGGCCGACGCGGTGAACGCGCTGGACCGTGACGCGGAATATGTGGTGCTCTGTCATCACGGCATGCGCAGCGAGATGGCCGCGGGGTGGATGCGTGCGCACGGTTTTTCGAACGTAACGAACATGACCGGCGGCATTGATGCGTGGAGTGTGTCGGTCGATACGACCGTGCCACGCTACTAGCCAATCGGCGTGATGAATTGATTACGGTGCTGCGCGCACTTGATCGACTGCTGTTCGCGCTCGACGACCGATTACCATGGCGGCGTGCTATTCGCGAACAGTTTCAGAATGCCGACGCGGTGCGTCGACCGCACGGACCGGATGGTGTCGTGCTCGGTGCGGAAGCGATTCGGCTTGATGCGAGTGTCACGCATGCCGTGCTCTTAATACACGGTTTCAACGACACCCCGCAGTCGATGGCACCGCTCGCGATGGCGCTACACGCGGCTGGCTGGACGGTGCTCATACCGCGCCTGCCCGGACACGGATGTGACTTGCAGACAATGGCCCGACAGGCGAATGCGGCTGAGTGGACCGCGTGCGTGTTCGATACGTATCGAGCGCTTCGCGCAACGCATGACGTGGTTGCGGTGTGCGGACTATCCATGGGCGCGGCATTGTCAGCGACACTCGCGGCGCAGTATCGCGACATACCAGCGCTCGTACTGCTGTCGCCGTACATCGGCATGCCGCGCCCACTGCAAGGGGCGTTAATCGCGGCGTGGGTTGTCCAGTGTATTCGACCGTATCGTCGAGGAACGGGTGGTGAACGTTCGATTCACGATCCCTTGGCGCGAGCGAAGTCACTCGGTCCAGGCATCCTGACCGCACGGATGCTTACGGAACTGCGAACGGTCGCGCGACGGGCGCAGGCAGTACTGCCGCAACTACGTATACCGACGCTGTACCTGCAATCACGTGAAGACAATCGCATTACGGCGGATGCGGCCGAGCGCAATTTTTCGAACCTGGGCACGTCGGTGGGCGAGCACATGATACGTGAGCAGCGTTGGCTGTTTGGCTGCGGACACATCATCACGGTGGACTACTGTCGCGATGATGTCGCTCGGCAGGTGCTTAAGTGGATCACGACGTATGCGGGAACACCGTCAGACTGACGCCGTTCGCTGGCGACAAGTATTTTTTCATTATCGTTATGCACGATGTTGTTGTGCAGCGAGGTGCGATCGCAGTGGCGTTCTATGACCGTGCCGCGACACAGCCGCGATTGGCGTTGCGCAGGTCCTAAGCTGTTGCCGTTGTCATGCACATGTGCATCAGATGGGCACAAGCTTCTGGAACCACCATAGGGTAGCGTGCGCTGTTCACCGGGCTAGCTTTCCACTCTTGCACCCGACATTGGTGCAGTTCAGCCCGTGACTTTCTGGAGTGCTGTAGATGCCCGAGTTTGGAAGTTGGGGAACGGACTGGTGGAAACCTGTGCTGTTCATCGTCATCGCTGGTCACCTCACCAACGTGTGCGTGACGCTGTTCCTCCACCGCGCACAGACGCATCGTGGCGTGCGCTTTCACTATATCGCCGAACTCCCGATGCGTTTATGGTTGTGGCTTACCACGGCCACGCGCACGAAAGAATGGGTGGCTTGCCATCGCAAGCACCACGCCTTTGCTGATCGGGAGGGCGACCCGCATAGTCCACTAATGGAAGGACTGCGCAACATTCTTCTCAAGGGCGCCTTTTACTATCGCAATACGGTACGTCAGCCTGGCGTGCTCGAGAAGTACGGCAAAGGCACACCCAACGATTGGCTCGAGCGACATCTCCTCGATAAGCGCAGCGGACTCGGCATCATCCTTATGCTGGTCATCGACGTGTATTTGTTTGGCTTTTTTGTTGGCCCGCTCGTCTGGGGCGTGCAGATGATCTGGATTCCGTTGTGGGCAGCCGGAGTACTGAATGGTGTCGGTCACGCCTTCGGGTATCGCAACCACGACGTGAAAGACGAAAGCCGCAACATCACACCCATCGCCATTTGGTTAGGTGGCGAGGAGCTGCACAACAATCATCACGCTGATCCGCACTCGGCAAAATTTGCACATCGGTGGTTCGAGTTCGACATCGGTTGGGTCTACATCAAACTGCTGTCCCTGTTCGGATTGGCCGAAGTGAAGTATGCCCGCGAAGGCGCGCATGTGCGCGTGACGGAGTAGCACGAGATGACTGATGTTACATGCGCGCGCTGTGTCCAGACACGCGAAGGTTTCGAGAAGCCGCCGTTTCCCGGTGCAATCGGCATACGCATTGTCAGTGATATTTGTAAGGATTGCTGGGCGCAGTGGCTCAAACAGCAAACCATGCTGATCAATCACTACGGGCTGAACGTGATGGATCCGCAGGCGCGGCAATTTCTTACGCGCAACATGGATGCATTTTTGTTTAAAGCCGGTCAAACTGACGACGTGGATACGAGCAAGCAGGGCACCATAAGTCACTGAACGACTGCGAGGTACGATGACGAACGCCCCGATCGGAAAGTCCGATCGGGGCGTTGTTGTGTGCGAAATCACTCCACGTACAACCTCAGTTCACTCCGGCGATGTAACGGGCCAACCGACCACAGCTCGTGCACTTCAGCGTCACGTGCGAATTGGGCGGTGGCGGGCTCGAGACCGGATCCCGATCAATGTGTCCAGAACAAGACGGGCAACTCAGTGGCAGACCCGTGCGGTCCGCTGCGATCAGATGCAGCGCTTGCGCCGGGTTATAGGTGTTGGGTCGTGGTTTACGCATCCCGCCTCCTCGCGAATTGTGCGCCGGACGCTCAGCGCGATCCGGAAACCGAAAGATAAACAATTTTGAACCCCTTTTGCACTGGCGCGCTAAAATTTGCACGAACTGACATAACCAGTATTTCTCATTACGCCGGTTACTCTCTAATCAAATACCCATCCTAATCCTCATTCCTAGTCCGACCCCCACGTTTGAGGTCGCCGCCACAACTTTCGACCTAGTCGAAATGAACGTTTCGCCGACACCTCCGCCGTACTTCCCGGCGGAAACAACTCTGGATCAGCAAATTCGTCCAACATGTCCGTTGCCTTCGCCGACGCTTCGTCGGCCCAATGCACAATTTCCGCTTCAACCGTCATCGGAATGACTGGACTACCATGCTCCAAAGCGCCGTGATGCGACAAAATGAAGTGCAACAGCTCGTCACGATGCGCAACGGTCAATGCCAGCCCCGAAGCGACCAATCGACGGTCAAACATTAGCGCACCGAGCGTTACGTGGCCCAGCAACATTCCAGTTGGGGTGTGATCAAATCCCTCCGCCGTCACCGAGTACGCTTCGACCTTGCCGACGTCGTGGAGGAGAGCGCCAGCCACGACCAAATCTGCGTTCGCCGTCCGTACCGTTCGCGCGATGTGTTTGGCAATTGATGTCACTTCGTACACATGTAGCAAGAGACCTCCCAACTGCGCATGATGCCCCTTTATCGCGCCGGGTGTTCGCTCGAAACGCACCCGAAACGCATCATCGGCGAAAAAGAGATCGACCGCATTGCGCAACGTCGTGGACATAATGCCCGCGCGCAACTTGTCGATCGCATCCCAAACTTTTTCCGTCTCCACATCAATGCGCAACAGAAAATCCGACGCATTAAACTCCCGCGCCAATAGGACGCGCAGCGGCGCCGTCAGCTGCAATTGACGACGCTTCGCCCCTTCGTCACCGAACGTCCCGATGTCGCCAACTACTTGCACCACTTTGCCTTTGTCCGCGCCCGCGCACCAGTCAAGCCGTTCGGACCAGATCGGCGCCGTGTCGATCGTACCCGTCGTATTTCCCAGTGTCAGCACCACAAATGGCAAACCAGCCCGAGTCGTACGCTCAACGCGATCTCGAACGAGAAATTCATGTTCGACGCGAGCACCAATGGCGGCGGTTCGAAGGTCAAATGGCGGCATATTTATATAGTCAAAGGTTATGCTGGCCCTAAGCAAGGGCAGATTGATCTCTTTTCAACCCTTGCGCTCGGCTGGGGGTATATAGAGGCTTGAGGGAGAGTCTCACGTCCGCCATCACCAGAGCGTCCATCGAATGTCGAACACCACGCATCCAGATACGTCCCGATCGAGCGACGAATCCGCGCATGCCGAAGTGACTGTGCCGAGATCACCGGAGTTGGAAGTCGAACAGGAAGCCGCGCTTCGTCTCTGGGTCATTTTGTCGCGTGCGCATGCCGCGATTGCGTCGCACGCGCATGCGGACGTCGCGCGCAGTGGACTGACATTAGCTGAATTTGCGATTCTTGAAGTACTCTATCATCGGGGCCCGATGCTCTTGGGCGAAGTACAACGGCGCATTCTTGTTTCGAGTGGTGGCATCACGTTTCTGGTGGACCGTCTCACCGCAAAAGGATTGGTCGAGCGTCGCAATTGCGATAAGGATCGCCGAGCGCGGTACGCGGCGTTAACACCGCCGGGTGAGGCCTTGGTCGCTGAACTGTTTCCTGCGCATGCGGACGCGATTACGCAGGCAATGCGAGGCCTCGCCGCCGATGATCAGCAGGTGGTCGCTGAAATGCTTCGGAGCCTGGGCCTGCATGCGGCTGCGAAGCCACTGCCGTAATGCGATTGACATCTCACTACTAAGGATTACATTTCTCAGTAGTGAGATAAGCGAGGGCATTTAGCGCTCGCGTCTCCACGACGAGACCAACGCCTTTCACCGGCAGGAGCGCAATTATGAAATGGGCAATCGACCCGGCACATAGCCAAATCCAGTTTGCCGTAAAGCATCTGGGTATTTCGACGGTGCGCGGCACGTTTGAACAGTTCAGCGGCACGATTGAGGAAGACAACGGTCAGGTTGCCTCTGTGAATGTCGATATTGACGTTAATTCGATCAACACGGGTGCTGCGCAGCGTGACGGGCACCTCAAAAGCGCGGATTTTTTTGACACCGCCGAGTATCCCACCGCCTCGTTTCTGCTCACAAAATTTGATCGCGTGGGCACAGATGTGACGGCCAGCGGCGAACTGACGATTCGGGGCGCAACACATCCGATCACGTTGAAAGGCGACATTGGCGGTCCGGCAACGGATCCGTACGGCAACCAAAAAGTATCGGCTACGCTTGAAACGAAGTTCTCGCGAAAGGAGTGGGGGCTCGTGTGGAACGTCGCGCTTGAAGCGGGTGGGGTACTTGTAAGCGATGATGTGCGAATGAGCATCGACATTCAGGCCGCACCTGCCGTGTAGACGACGCTCGACCGAGTCGTGTGTGAGCGTTCAGTTCACGTAGACCACATCGCCATCACTGTCGATGCCAAGTTCTTGCTGAACGCCACACACGCCGCAGACCAGCACTGCGTGCCACACTTCGCCTAGCTCGGTGTGCAATGCGGGACTCGCTTCGCGAACACTTAATTTTCGGTACGTGTATTCGCGACAGCTCACGCACGCGTGCGCGCGGGCGATACGTTCAGCGCGCTCGCGCGTGATGGCCATGTTTTACGTCAACCCGTTGGCGGCGCGCCATCACCAATGGCTTTGGGTACGCTCGGATAGCCAAGTCCGGACGACGCCTGACTTCGAGTACCGGGGTCACGCACGCCCGCGGTATCCGCATGTCGCGCTTCACTTGTGGCATTCAACAACTCCCGCAAGCCACCTAACGCACCCATCACACCTGAAGCCTCTGCCGGCAGAAAAATGGTGGTACCTTTCCCCTGCGTAAGCAGCGGCAATGCTTCGAGATATTTAAGACCAAGCAAATACATCGCGCCCTGGCCTTCCGGAAGCGCGGCTGAAATTAGCGTAATGGCTTCGGCCTCCGCATGCGCAACTGCGAGCCGTGCTTCGGCGACACCTTTTGCGCGCAATACGTTGGCATCGCGCTCACCTTCTGCTTTGCGCACCTGTGATTCGCGCTGTCCTTCCGACTCCAGAATGGCGGACCGCTTCCCTGCTTCTGCATTCGTCACAGAGGCCCGACGTTCGCGCTCGGCGCGCATCTGCAGTTCCATCGATTGCTGGATGTCACGCGGTGGTTCGATCGACTGCAATTCAACACGCGTCACATCGACGCCCCACCCGATCGAGGCTTCTTCAATCACATCGCGCATACGTTTGTTGATCACGTCGCGACTCGTAAGCGTCGCGTCAAGCTCCATGTCACCAACAATGTTTCGCAAGGTCGTACGCGTCAGTGTTTCAAGCGCGTACGGTAAATTGGTGACGGAATATGTGGCCTTTTGCGGGTCGGCGATTCGATAGTACAGCACCGCATCAATGTCGATCGTCACATTGTCTTTCGTGATCACCGGCTGGCTTGGAAAGTTCAGTACCTGCTCGCGCAGATCAATGCGCGAGGTTGAACCAGCGACAAGCTTGCGTACGCCGGACACATCCGATTCGAGATACCGCACGTCAATCGTGCGCGGACGTTCGATGAACGGAATGAGCAGGTTTAATCCAGATCGCGCGAGACGATCAAACCGTCCGAGTCGCTCGACGACCATCACTTCGGCTTGCCCAACAATTTTGACCGAGCTGATAAAAAGCACGAGCACAAGTACGACAGCAATGACGAGCGGGATCATAAGTCGACCGGCAAAAGTTGACGATCAGGGTTTCCAGTCCGCCATGAACAGATTCGTTTCGCCGGGTTTTGCGTCGAAGCGATTGGACGCCCAGATCAGGTGCTTCCCATCGGGACTAAACATCGGGAATCCGTCGAACTCGGGATTTGTCGTCACCTGTTCGAGCTTGGTGCCGTCGAGATTCACCAGATAGAGATCAAAGTTCCGACTCTTCGGATTCTTGTGGTTCGAAGAGAAGATGATGCGCGTTCCGTCTGGCGTCCACGATGGACCAAAGTTGGCGCCGCCGAGATTGGTGATTTGTGTCTGGTTTGATCCGTCAGCGTTCATGACGTAAAGCTCCATCCGATTGGGGCGAATCATGTGCTGTTTCAGCAAATCGCGATACAACGCGAGCGAGTCCGGATTTGTCGGATGCCACGCGCGATACGCGATTTTCGTCCCGTCGGGTGACCACCACGGACCACCATCGTACCCTGGTGTCGTCGTGAGTTGCTTCACATCGGTGCCATCGACGTTCATGGTGTAAATGTCGAGATCGCCGCCTTTGAGCGACGTAAACACAATGCGTTTACCATTGGGCGACAGCACCCCTTCTGCGGTGTAAGTGCCGTAGTTTGTCAGGCGCCGTAAATCCTTGCCGTCGCGTCCCACGGTGTAGAGGTCGAACGGATCGATGCCCCACACGTACCCCTTGGACGGATCGGGCTTGACAGGGCACACGCTGTCCGCCGCGTGGGTCGATGCGAAAAAAAGCCGATTGCTTCCGGGCAAGAACCAACCACACGTGGTTTTACCGCCGACCGAGACTTTCGTGAGGCCGCTGCCGTCAAAGCGCATTACATATTGCTGATCACAGCTGCGCCCGTCACGCGTTGACTGAAACGTTATCCATTTGCCGTCGGCACTAAAATACGCCTCCGCATTTTCGCCGCCGTTGGTGAGCTGGCGAATGTGGGTGAGGTGCGTTTCACCGGCATCGGAGACAATAGGCCTACTCTCGGCGCTCGAAGCGCCGCGTGCGCTACCGGTGGCAGCGGCGCGACTGCACGCTTGCGAGGCGACAAAAAGCAGCGGGCTTGCCGCGAGCAGCGCTGCCCAAACGTGGCGCGCCTCAGATCGGTTTAAAATAGACATGACCTAACCGTAGGTCGGATCGCAAAACCGGGCAATCCGGACGATTACGCAGTCGTCCGGATTGCCCGCAATTAATTGGACCGCAAAGCCCTACTTAGACCCACTACTTTTCGCGACGCGAGGCTTGCCGACTGGAAGTAATGCCGCTGCCGCATATACATCTTTTTGTGTGGCGCTCTTGCGGAGCAATTCAACGGCTTTGAGAAGCTGGTTGTCATCTTTGATGTTATGACGCTTTACCAAGCTATCGCCGAAGGCCGTTCGAGCGACATAGGTTTCGACGTTGCGGTCGACATAGCCGACACCGGCGTCGTACGTTGCGCGGTCGAGCTTCACACCCTTGGCGGCCAAACGATTAAAAATGTCGTTGCGCCATTCGTTCGTGACGACAAAGTCTGACTTCACTTTGCCCTTCTGCGACTCGGCGAACTCGCCGAGCACGTCGGCGAATTGTTGCGATTTGGGTACGATCTCGCGACCGAGCTTGAGTTCTACGGTGGTCAGTGTGTCGGGCTGCACGTAAACGTCCGGCGTAATTGCGCCACCGCCGTACAGCGTCCGCCCGTTGACCAATGACTTGTACGTGGGCTTGGCCTTTCGCATCGAGTCGGTTTCCATCGAGTCAGGAATGACTTCCAAAAACTGACCATCTGCGTTGAACTTGCGCTCCTTTTGAATGGAGCGGCCCGACGGCGTGTACCACTTGCCTGTCGTGATTTTTAGGGCGTACCCACCGTCAAGGTTGTACACGCTTTGGACGAGCCCTTTGCCGTACGACGTGGTCCCGAGCACCAACGCGCGATCGTAATCTTGCAACGCACCAGCGACAATTTCTGACGCAGACGCGGAGTAATTATCTACGAGTACGACCAGCGGAATATCGGGAGCAAGC
Source organism: Gemmatimonadaceae bacterium (assembly GCA_025362635.1). GTDB lineage: Bacteria > Gemmatimonadota > Gemmatimonadetes > Gemmatimonadales > Gemmatimonadaceae > Gemmatimonas. The sequence goes on from JANYFO010000239.1 coordinate 26,644, forward strand.
GGTTCGACGCTCGCGGTAAACTTCTGGAACTCCGCGCGTCCACGAACGCTCAGGAGCTCTTTGCCTTTTGGTAAAAACAAATTCGACATAGAAAACGCTTCATCGAGGATGCCTCCAGGATTGTTGCGCAGGTCGATGACGATGCCTTTTGCTCCTTTCGCTTTAAAATCTTTGATCGACTGCGCGACGTCGTGCGTGGTTTGTTCGCTAAAACGTTCGAGCAAGATGTAGCCGACACGATCATCAATCATGATTGAATAGCGCACGGCCGGCACGTGAATTTCCGCGCGTTTAAAATCCAGCTTGATGGGCTGTGGCACACCAGCACGTGCAAACGTGACGGAGACGCCGGTGCCAACGGGACCAAGCAGTTTGTTCTGCGCTTGCAGATTAGTAAATCCTCGCGCGTTGAACGTGTCGATGGCGACAATTTTATCGCCGACCTGTACGCCACGAGATTCTGCCGGCGAACCAACGAAGACTTTTTGGATCGTGACATATCCGCCAACGGGCAAAATTTCCATGCCGATGCCGGCGTACCGTCCGCTCGTGGAACGCGAAAACTCTTCTAGCTGCTTGGGTGAAAAGAGCTCCGTGTACGGATCCTGCAGCTCCTTCACAAGTCCGCGCGCGGCCTTTTCGTACAACACCTGCGCGTCGAGCGTGTCGACGTAGCGCAACGCGACGAAGGTGAGCACTTGGTCGAGTAGTTGAGCGCCGCCTCTCGTGGTGCGCGTCTGCAGGGCAAAGCCGCCCGCGAGCACGGGGAGCGATACCAAACAGGCAAGGGCGATCTTACGGGAGCGGGTCATGCGGCTTCTCGCGATGGAGGGAGCAGAAAAATGCGACACGAGCACACGGCGCCGAGCAACAGCGATTGAGCAATGCTTCTGACTTCGTACGCGGCGCTCGGAGATGGGTTCCGTGCGGCGACCGTTCGTCTAGTCCAACTCGTTCAGACCTCATCGCGGGGACGAGATCCTAAGACGTAGTCCACATGCCAAACTCGATCATACTGACGGATGCCGATATCACGCACCAATCCGGCACTGAGCAACATCTCGTGCGCTGGTTGAAGGACGCGTTGGAGGTGTGATGGATAACGTTGCGTGAGGGGAAGTTGTTCGGCGAGTCGTTCCAAGGGTATACGCCACGACAGGCGTCCATCGGCCCGGGCTACCTCAAGCATGCGATACAATCGGCGCGCGACTGGTGAGGAGAGGGCGTGATAGCGGGCCGCCGACAGTGTGATGGTGTGACGCGCGGCAAGGTTGGTTCGCATCGTGGGGGACAGGATGACGCGTGCATCACCCGGTTCACCTGCCGCCAGATTGCCGAACAAGTGCAGTTGTTCGCGATCGGCCACTCGTCGTCGCTGCACCGCGACGGACGAAAGAATGGTGAAGCTCACATCGGCCAAGCCGGATGAGGCCGACCAGTACGCTCCTACCGATTCGAGCGTGGTGCGTTCGAGACGAGCGAGGGCACCGCGCAGCTGCTCGTAGGTGCGTCCATCGGCGCGACGACCCATCGACCGCAAAAAGGCGTGCAAGGTAAAGGTGACGGTTCCGTCCGCGGGCGAACCGGCTTCGCTGTACCGATGCAGTAGTTCTATATAGACATCTTGATCAAACGTGCCGGGAAGGCGATCGCCGGCCGAGGGGATGACGCGCCAGCGCCCGCCATTCTCGCAGGTAAACGAGACGGGCGCATCATCCGCAGAATCGCTCAGTCGAAACAGCGGAAGTTCCTCGAGTGCTCGATCGAGTACTACTCCGCGAATCGCCGGGCGCCGACGCGCAGCGAGTGTCATCAAGCGTGGAAGGTGAGCACCATGCGGCGAGAGCGCCAGCGCCTTGATGCATTCGGTGTGATGCGGCGCCCGAACGACCTGTTGCCGGTTAGCCGCTGGTGGGAGGGCTGCGTCGCACTGCGGGCCGCTTCGTTTGAGCAAAAAACAGCAAATCCGCCAGTTGTCGGCGTGTTTCGTTGGTGTCCGTGTCCACGCGTCTGGTTGTTTTTCGGGACAATAGAAATAGCGGCGACCAACACAGCGAGCGCATTGTTTGCGTTGCTGCTTTACGCCAGGGTAATGACCTGCCCCGTGATGTTGCGCGCCGCGGCGCTGGCAAGGAACGCCACGACGTCGGCGACCGACTCGCGTTCGACATACTTCGTATCGGCCTTCATGCTGTTCATGTTGGCCGCAGTGCGAATCTGCGTTGGCGCCACGGCGTTAGCACGAACGCCATTCACGTGTTCTTCTTCGGCGACTGCGCGCATCAGCGTGAGCACGCCACTTTTTGCGGCTGCATACGCGGCGATACCATTTGGTGAACCACTCGGCAACGCGGCCACGGAGCCGAAAAATACCAACGAGCCTCGACCCAACCGCAGTGCCGGAAGAAACGCGCGCGTTGCGCCATACGCCGTATCCAGATTGATCATAAACTGTTTGTGCCACGCCTCGGGATCACTGATGTCCAACGGGCCCGTCGCGCCAAACCCACCGGCAACGTGCACGAGGGCATGCACGGCTCCAGCGCAGTCGCTATGCGCCGCGAGCACCTGGTCGGCAACGATCTTTGCGTCAGTCGCGTCCGACAAATTCGCAATGTGTGCAGAAACTACATGACCATCCGCACGTAGCACGTCTGCCCGCGCATCGACCTCATCCTGTTGCATGTCGAGTAGCGCGAGAATGGCACCGCGTTGCGCGAAACCGAGTGCGACCGCTTCGCCCACTTGACCGGCCCGACCCACGCCGGTGATCACGACCAACTTGCCGGTGAAGTCCATCACGTGAATCTCCGTCGTACAGCGTGAGTGAGCGTGTCTACTCTGCTTTCAGGGACTGCAATGCGTCGGAGACTGCGTCGAGACAGCGACGCAGTCCGTCGACGCTATGATCGCCCATGTGCCCGATGCGAAACGACGCTGCTTTCAACTTGCCGTAGCCACCACCAACAACAAACCCACGTTGCGCGACCGCCTGTACGAGCGCGTCGCCGCTAAACTGTGCGGGCAACGCAATAGCGGATACCGTTGGTGAGCGATGTCCCAAGCGCGCGTACATGCACAGCTCGATACCAAGCGACTCTCGCGTTTGCGCAATCCACTGCTCGGTTGCGCACTGCAAGGCCGCGTGTCGCAGCCATCGCTGTTCAATACCATCGCTTGCGATCGCTTCACATTGCAGCAATGTCGCATACAGCAATGAGATTGCGGGTGTGTTTGGTGTCTGATGCTTCTTCGCGTATTGCTCAAACTCGAGCACGTCGAAATAACGACCGCGCGCCGTCGCGAGGTGTGCGCGTTGCAGGAAGCGCTCGCTGACCGTTGCAAATGCTAACCCGGGTGGCAACGCGAGTGCCTTTTGAGACCCTGTCAATACGACATCGAGATCCCACGCATCGGTTTCGACCGGAGCGCCCCCGACACCAGTCACGCTATCGACCAGAACGAGTACGTCGTGCGCGCGTGCCAGTTGTGCGAGCGGCTCGAGCGGCGTGAGCGCACCAGTACTCGTTTCCGAATGCACCACGGTGAGCGCCACGTACGGACGCGCGCGCAACGCTGTGTGTACTTGATCGAGCGACACGACGTCGCCCCACGCCGCGGATACGACGTCTACATCGCGACCACAGGACCGCGCAATATCTGCGAACCGCTCGGAGAATGCACCGTTCACCAGCGACAGCACCGGGCCTGGCGGTGCGCACCGTACGGCCATCTCCATGAATCCCGTCGCGGACGACGTGCTCACGTACACCGAACGCGTTGTACGAAAGATGGCCCCCAACGAGGTCACGATGCGCGCGAACATGTGCTCAAACTCGACGCCGCGATGCGGCAGCATGGGCGCGAGCATGGTCTCGAGCACCTCGCGTCGTACTTCCGTTGGTCCCGGAAGAAAGAACGTTCCAAACGCTGGGCTGTGCGGATCAGTCATAGTTGAAACAACAAGGTATGCAGCGTTGCGAAGTCGACCGCCTCTGCATCGGCAACCGCTACGACATTCTGCCGACGCGCCACTCCAGTGTACGCAATGAACGCATCGGAAATACCACGCACGGCCGCGTCCGTCGCGCCATCACCAATCATCACGAGCGGCCGGGGCAACGCGAGGCGGTGTAACACCGCGGGTTTGCCACGCTGTGTGGCCAGCGGTTGCTCACCCGCAAGCGACACGTAACGACCGTCATCATCAAATAGCACGGTCACCGCATGCACGCGCGATGCCGGAATGCCCATGTATTCGGCCAACGGGAGGATGGCGTCGCGCAGTCCGCCGCTCAATAGCGTTACCTCGCACCCGGCAACGGAAAGCACGGCACACAACGCCCGCGCCCCGGGTTGCACGGTTTCGATGTACGCGTGACCCAATGCCGAGACCTCATCGCGCGTCGGTTGAATAAGCTCCAGGCGGTGCGCATATACTGATTCAATAGCTATCTCGCCTGCCATTGCGCGATCGGTGAGCGCTGCGATCTCCTTTGCAACATCGTTGCCACGCAAACTCGCGAGCCAATCGATGCCTTCCAATGAGGTGATGGTCGAATCGACGTCAAGGACCACCGATGCAAATCGCGGACGCGCATCAGTCATGGACAATGAGAGCGGCGTCACAACACGTTCCCTGGTGCCAGTAGTCCCAATGGATCAAACTCGTGCTTTATGGCGCGCATCACGCGCAGTTGCTCGGCAGTTGCCTGCGTTGGCAACCAGCGACGCTTGAGTTTTCCAATCCCGTGTTCAGCAGCTACCGTACCACCCATGGCGAGTACCTCGCGAAGCGTTGCATCCACGACGACCTCAATGCGATGTAACTCGTCAGCGTCACGCGCGATAAAATTTTGATGCGGATGTCCGTTACCTGCGTGTCCATAGGCCACCGCCTGCGGGACGCCATGTGCGGATGCGATGTCGCGAGCTGTGCGTAATGCCGACGCGAGTCGAGGATACGGCACCGCCCAATCGGTAGACACTTTACGACCACCAGCCGACCGGACGGCCGCGCCGCGTTCGTTCATCATCGTCGGGACGGCGTGTCGCAATCGTCGCGCGTCGCGCAACGACGAAGGCGCATCATACGCGCGAATATCGCTCGTAAGTGCGCCGTAATCCTCCGATAACGCGAGCCACGCATCGAGTGGCAGCTCGCCATCATCACGCGATTCGTTTGCGCCGGTTTCTTCGACGTACACCATGGCCTGCGCGTTCAGCGCCCACGTTGGCGAACCGTCTGCGTCACGCGCAATGGTAAAGGCCTGCGCATCAAAAAATTCGAGGCACCGAGGAAACACGTTCGACGACCGACGGGCAGCCACCACAAATGCGAGCGCATCCTCTTCACGGATAAATGGAATGGCGAGCCCGAGCACCTGCACTGGTAGTGCGTGCAACGCAAGTTCTGCCTCGACAACGATGCCAAGTGTGCCCTCGCTGCCAACAAACCAATCGACAGGATCCTGCGCGATCGGATAACCCACCGTGTTCTTCTCCAACGCCGGGCGCCGCACCTCGAGCATTGATCCGTCGGCAAGTAACACGGTGAGTGCGCGCACATGGGGACCGGTTGCTCCGTACCGCAATGACCGCGCGCCGGATGCGTTACACGCAATTGCACCACCAATTGTGCACTCCTCTTCGCTTGTGGGATCGGGAGTAAACAATAGACCCGCTGCCTCGGCCGCACGCCGGATGTCGGCCAACAACGCACCAGCGCCCACGCGAATAGTCTGTGCATCCGTGTCGACCTCGTGCAGGTGTGCCATCCCGCGCAACGACAGCAACAACCCATTGTCCGTAATTGAAGCCGCCGTGGTACTCGATTGCGCACCTGCGGCCGTGACTGGCGTTCGCAACGCAGTGGCTTCGCGCAACAATGCCGCCACTTCGGTCACCGTTGACGGCCGCGCAACGGCGTCAGGAATCATCTCCAATCCTGACGCATCACGCGCGTACGACAACCGCACGTCAGGGTCGCGTGAAATTGACATCTCGCTGTTGCTCCTCGATGTCGTTGTGCCGAGCACGAGACTTAGTCGGCGCGAAAGTGCACGATGCTCGCCGACACGACGTCCGGGAGCTCGAGCAATGCACGACGCGTTGCCTCTTCCACTGTGCCGTCAACCGAGATTGCCGCCAGTGCATCGCCACCCTGCGCGAGTCGCGCCTGATGATACTCGGCGATATTCACTCCGCGTTCGCCGAGGACGGTGCCGACGCGACCGATCACCCCGGGGACGTCCTTGTTGGTGAGAATGAGCAGCGTCTGCTTCGGATTGACATCCACGTGAAATGACCCGATGCGCGTGAGTCGCGCAATACTGCCTTCAGGCGCGGAACCGGCCACCGCGAGTTGCTGCATACCGCCGGAAAGCTCCACTTCAAGAGAACGGCGACTGCCAAGTTCTGACGATTCGCCAACCGTGAGTTCGATGCCGCGCGCTTCAGCAAGACTGCGCGCATTGATGAGATTGAGACGATCCGTTTCAATCACGCCTTCCAGCAAACCGGCGGCCGCCGCAGCAAGCAGCGGACCCGAACCGTGCGCAAGGTCAGGACTAACACGCAAAGAAAGTCGTCGAACGGTTCGCATGCCTTGATCGGCCAATACAGCACGCGCAACCGCCGCGGCACGTCGCGCCACGAGCATCGCCGGTTGCAATTCTGCCCACCCATCGCTGCCAGCGGCAACATTGATGGATCGCGAGAGATCGTTGTGCAACAAAGCATCGCGCACCGCGACGCAGACGTCACGCGCCACATTCCGTTGCGCTTCCACCGTGTTGGCGCCAAGATGCGGCGTAAGCAACAGATTGGGCGTGCGTCGCATGGGATGATTTTCGGCGAGCGGCTCGACGGTAAAGACGTCAAGCACGGCACCGCGCAATTGATCGGATTCGAGAGCAAACAGTAGTGCTTCCTCGTCAATAATACCGCCACGCGCCATGTTAACAGCGACGGACCGTGATGGTAATCGCGCGAGTTCGCGCTTCCCGATCATGCCACGCGTTTCGTCGGTGAGCGGGACGTGCACTGTGAGCACATTTGTTTCGGCAATAAGCGCGTCAAGCGACGGCGCGCGTCGCACGCGTAATGCGGTAAATCGCGCATCAGCAATGTACGGATCATACGCCACTACCTGCATGCCGAACGCGTGTGCACGCGTGGCCACTTCACCGCCGATGCGACCAAGTCCAACA
>JANYFO010000259.1 GCA_025362635.1 Gemmatimonadaceae bacterium
CGACGATCCGCGCGTGTAAACTTTGCGTCGTCGAATGTCCGCGACGGTACCAACGTCTTCCCAAGCTTCACGATCAAGAATCCGCGTGACCCACCTTCTTCGGTCACGACGCCATCGGCCAGCAGTTGTCGACGCGCCGCAACGACGAAATAGACACGGTTTTCGCGAACGTCCATCGCCTTCACGGTATCCGTCAGTACTGCTTTCTCGGCAACCAACACCAAGTTTTGCGATTTCAACGCCCTCACTTCTTCTTGAAACGCAACAATCTCTTTTTCGCGCGTAGCTAACCGTGTATTCAGATCGAAGAGCAGCGTTGCTGTCGCCGACGAATCCGCCCGCATCGACTTGAGCGTATCGAGCGCTGCCGTCACCTGTTTCTGACGCGCGGCCAAGCGTAAGCGAAGTTGTGTGAGCCGATTAAGAATGTCTTTCTGCGCACCCGCAGCTTCCACCTTGCCCGACTCGTCGCTTTTGTTGACCGTCACCTTCGTCGACAAACCGCGCACGGTGCGCAACTCCGCGTCAACTTGATCGGCAAACTTCGTTGCTTCAACAACTTGAGAAAGCGCGCGATCCTTGTCGGCCGCCGCCCCCTTCATCAAACCCTCGATCGAGTCGCGTTGCGAATTGGCGCTCGCCAGCGCGGCGGCGAGAGAATCAGCGCGGGCGTTGGCCTTCGTGTCAGTACACGCCGCGAGCGCAGTGCCAGTCAACAGCACGGCCGAAAGAGCGATGGTTTTGCGAAAACGGAAAAGAAGCATGGAATTTGGGCAGAGGGGGAAGTAACCCGGGGAACCTACCGGCCTCGAGCGTTTGATGAAAGTCCTATGTTGTTACCCCGCAGCTCTGCTCGTCGCTCCGCGCTTTCACCAATCCACGAAGAACCGTTTCATTCGGTGTGACGCAGATCGCATTCGCTGCGGGAAGGGCCAATACGCCGGGTCCTTAACCGTGTGTGACTAGATCACGTTGCATTCTCGGCAATGGCACATTGTCATCGCCGTCGCCGCCGACGATGCGACGCACAGCACAATCCCGACACTTCGCGCCATCGAGCAATCGACTTCGTATCCAACAGGGCTGACGCATACAGAAGCTGCGCGCACGACGCATGATTGTCGCTACAACGTGTCGCGCTCGCAGACCGTGGTGCCGATTCCGTCGCCGTGTTTAATGCAGCGTATCGGCGATGGCGAGCAAACTGTCGCGCAAATCGGTGTTCGCGCCCGAAACCAAGCGGCGCACACCTTTCCATTGGCGAATCAAGGACGAACGCGCGTTCAATGTTGTCTCAATTACGCTGTGCTTCGACGTGCTCGCATGCACGATGCGACCGTTGCCGACGTAAATCGCGATATGCGAAATTTTCCTACCGCGACCAAACGTGAGCAAATCACCAGGCTTGAGCGACGCCAGATCTCGCTTCACTGCCGTACCAACGGTGGCTTGTTGACGTGCAGTGCGCGGAAGGACCATGTCGAGCGCGCCCATCACGTACTTCACCAGCCCACTGCAATCGAGCGCGTTATTGGGCGCGGTGCCACCGAGCTTGTAACGGGTGCCAATCTGTCCGCGCGCCATCGACACCACGGAATCCCGCAACGACGCTGCCGAAGCACTGAACGCTGCAAACGGCTTTTTCGCATCACTAATCTGGGCGCTCGCCGGCTGACTCGTTGCAGCAAACGCAACGCAGAGCGCGAACGGCAGAACGTGATGTCGAGAAAGAAAGGCCACGTATGAGCGGGAAAGTCGGGTGGCGAACGAGGTTCTATTGGTAGGACGCGCGACGTGTCGTCACAGAAACACACAGCGTCGAAGGCAGAAACTATCAGACGAGACCGGTGAGCGCGAGGGGCAACTGTTTCATTGGCGGCAATCGCAGTTAAAAAAGACGCAATAAAAATTGACCGGAGGTTGGCGCATCGATTTCGGCAAACGCCAATCAGCGTTCGCAAGCCATCCATGCTACCATAAAATAACAACACTAAAAAAACAGTATCGAACCACTATCCCGCCATTACATAACAATTAAAACGAATATTTACAATTCTGCAGTATAATCACTATCGAATTTTTAACGTCTTATGCATCTGCACCGACAGCCTCCACCTTGGATGCGCCAAACAGTACGCCAACGCGGCCGCAGTATTTGCCGCGGCGTCCGGGCCATCCATCGGTTGCAGCATAAAGTGCCTAAATCGGAGATTCGCAAACCGTTCCGGCATCGCCGTGGCTTGCGGATACACCAGCTTCAGCTCGTCGCCTTCCATCAACTGCAACGGGGCTTCCGCTTTTGGACTCACGCACACCCAATCGATCCCCACAGGTGCCGCCTGCGTGCCATTCGTCTCAACCGCGATCTCGAACCCACGTGCGTGCAGCGCATCTACGGCCTCCACGTCGAGCTGTAGCAACGGTTCGCCGCCCGTGCATACAACGAATGGTCGCACGTCGTTTGGGGCGCTCACGGGCCAGCGAGTGGCCACGAATGTTGCCAGCTCAACCCCAGAGGTGAACCGACCGCCGTCCGGACCAACGCCCACAAAATCTGTATCACAAAATGAACAAACCGCGGTCGCACGATCTCGCTCGCGACCCGTCCACAAGTTGCATCCCGCAAATCGCAAAAATACCGCCGCACGTCCCGCGTTCACGCCCTCGCCCTGCAACGTGTAAAAACATTCCTTGACGGTGTAAGTCACGGCAACGTCGGTAAAACAGTGGTCGACGCATAGGCAATCGGATCCACGCACCCTGCGGCCGCAAACCCTTTCAGACGCAACTGACATGCGTCGCAGCGCCCACACGCGGTGCCATTTGGCGCGGGATCATAACAACTGGTAGTCAGCGCGTAATCGACGTCGAGTGTGTGCCCCAGCGTCACAATCTGCGCCTTCGTGAGATGTTGCAATGGCGCGTGAATACGCAAACGCTGCGTACCTTCCACGCCCGCACGCGTTGCCAAATTCGCCATCGTCGCAAACGCGTCGATGTATTCGGGACGGCAGTCCGGATAACCCGAATAATCCAACGCATTGACGCCGATGAAAATATCCTGTGCCCCGGCAACTTCGGCCCACGCGAGCGCGAACGACAGGAAAATAGTGTTGCGCGCGGGCACATATGTCACAGGAATTTCATTGCTCACGGCATCGACGTCGCGGTCCTTCGGAACCGCCACGTCCGACGTGAGCGCCGATCCTCCCCACTGACGAAGGTCGATGTCGACTACGACGTGTTGGGACACGCCCTGCGAATCCGCCACACGACGCGCCCCATCAATCTCTAGTGAATGTCGCTGCCCGTACCGAAATGTCATCGCGAGGGGCGTGAACCCAGCCTGCAAAGCAACCGCCAGTGCCGTGGCAGAGTCCAGCCCACCCGAAAGGAGGACGATGGCGAAACGCGGCGGTGCGCTGACGCTGTGCTCAGAAGTATTGATGACGTCGGTCATCACGAAAATTAGTTGAATGCGCCGCTGCGCAGTGCGACTTTGTGAACGTGTCCCGCCGCGCACGTATCACGCATTACCATGACTCCGCGATGAACTGGCTCTCCGATCCAAACGCCTGGATTTCTCTCCTGACGCTCACGGTGCTCGAACTCGTGCTCGGCATCGACAACATCATCTTCATTTCAATTCTCAGCGGAAAGCTGCCAGCCGCGTTGCAACCACGCGCACGCAACTGGGGATTGATGGGTGCGTTCGTCACCCGAGTGCTGCTGTTGTTGTCGATTACGTGGGTCATGCGACTCACGAGTCCGCTCGTCACGCTCTTTGAGCACGGATTCTCCGGTCGCGATCTGATTCTGCTGATTGGTGGACTTTTCCTTATCGGCAAAGCCACGAAAGAAATCCATCAGAAACTGGAAGGTCCGGAAGAGGATTTCACCACAACGGGCCAAGTAAAATCACTGTGGGGCACCGTCACGCAGATCATGGTGGTCGATATCATCTTCTCGCTGGACTCGGTTATCACCGCGGTCGGAATGGCCAGCGAAGTCAGCATCATGATTGCCGCAAATGTAATCGCGTTGGGTGGCATGTTGTTCGCCGCACGTTCTATCAGCGACTTTGTCGAGAAGCATCCATCCATCAAAATGCTCGCGCTGTCATTTCTCGTGCTCATCGGCACCAATCTCGTCGCCGAAGGATTTGGTCAGCACGTGTCAAAGGGCTACACGTACATGGCGATGGCCTTCTCCGTGATCGTCGAGATGCTCAATATCCGATCCCGCGCCAAACTACAACGGGCGCTAAAATTGCGCGGGCCAAGCATGCCCGACGAATCGGTATCGTAGCGTGTCGTCACTGCGGTAACGCGCGCGCGGTGCCGGAACATGGTTCGAAATGGCACACGGATCGTCCTCTGCAAGAGACGCCGCGCGCGCAATGTCGTCGCGGACCAATCGCTAAGAGACCACGTCTCAACGAGTTGTGAGCGTGGCTTGACCATAGCAAGATCGGCCCGCCGCATGCACCACTGGTTGCTGTACTTCAACCGGAGAGTTTTATGCGCAACTTCGTTCGCCCCGCGGCTTTTTTCTGCGCCGCTCTTGCGCTCACTATCGTCCGTTCCGCCGCGGCGCAGCACGCGGGCGTTGGCGCATCCGTAACGCCGTACGTTGGCTATCTCGTCACGGGCAAATGGTATGACGGCCCAATTGGTACCAGTCTCTCCACGACCAATGCACCGATGCTCGGCGCCCAAGCAACCATTCCGATCACGCCCGGGCTCGCGCTCGTCGGCAACGTGGCGTACGCCTCGGGTGACCTGCGGGTAGGGTTGCCTATCATAGGCGGTGTCAACATTGGCAGTGCAAAGACGTGGTTGTACGACGCTGGTCTCGAGCTTGGCGGCCTGACGGGCAATCGCGTGGGTGTCGCACCGTTTCTTCAAGGCGGCATCGGTGCGATGACCAATAACATCAAGAACAGTCTCTTTAGCACTAACGAAACGAACCTCGCGTACACAGCGGGTGTAGGAGCTGATCTCGGCATCAGCAAGGCGTTCTCCGTTCGCGTGCAAGCAAAAGATTGGATCGGTCGATTCAATTCTGAAGACGCAATTGGGTTTCACGTGAAGGGCAAGCTTGCCCACAATTGGGCGCTTACGGGAGGCGTGAAGTTCGCCTTCTGATGCGAAAGCGTTCATCTTCCACGCGCCGCGCGGGCATTTGTCCGTCGCGGCGCGGTGTTGTTTTCTCCGGAGACTCATCAATGCGGACCCCACGGCTCGCTGCAGTTGCCCGTTTTGTCGTCGTCGCGTCGGTGGTCACGCCAGCGCTTCTTTGCGCACAACAAAGTGGCCCGCCGAACGCTGACTCGCTCGCACGCGCCGCGCAAATTCTCGCCAGCGACCCGCTGCGCACGCTCGGGAAAGCGCAGGCGGCGTTGTCTTCACAAGCGCGTTCGCTTCAAGACTCGTTCGAACGGAATCATCGACAGGGCCTGCGCTTTTACAACGGCGGTGCCGACGCAACATGTGAAGTGCCGATGGGTCGCATCTGTTACTGGAATAATAACGGTGACGTTCCACCGCCGGCCGAACGCAACGACGCACGCATCGAACGCGAACAATTGCTTGATCTGCTCGGGCAGGCGCAAGCTGCGGATCCAACGGACGATTGGGTGAGCGCTATGCGAGTGCGGTACGCGATCGAAGCTGAGAAGCTCGACGTATCCGTTGCAGCAGCGCGCGCGTGCAAGGGTACGGTCTGGTGGTGCGACGCAATTGAAGGATTGGCCTTGCACAATGCCAATCGCCATGTGGACGCGACTGCAGCGTTCTCGAGAGCGCTCGCCGCGATGCCCGTCCAGCAACGATGCAATTGGACGGATCTCACGTTGTGGCTCGAGCTCCCAGCGCACAACGCATACAACGCCATGTCGTGTGCGAATCGCGACGCGGAGAACACACGCATTTTGCGGCTTGCACAACCGTTGTGGATGTTGCCGGCCAACGATCTCCGGAACGAAGTCTACGCGCGCCGCACGATGTCGCGCATTCATTCGCTCGGTCGCATTCCGTATGATATTCAGTGGGGCGACGACCTCCTCGAATCGCAAATGCGTTTCGGTTGGCCGGTGCAGTGGTCTGTGCAAAACGGTGGCGTCGCCGATCCGCGTCCGCCAAGCGTGATTGGTCACGAACCAACGCCCAGTTACGACTTCATGCCGGTTGCGAAAGTATTCACCACACCGGTGGGCGCAGTCGAAAAGGATTGGGATCTGTTCCGCAAGAAAGCGCGGATGCGCTACGCACCGCGGTACGCATCGGGCTTCATCACCGTTCCACATCAATTTGCCCGGTTTCGTCGTGGCGATACCACGCTCCTCGCCGGTGCCTTCCGCCTCATTCGTGACCTAGAGATGGGGAAAGGACCATACAACGCCGCGCTGGTGCTCGATGCGATTGACGGACGCGTGCCGATTATTGCGAAGCGCGATAGCGCGGG
>JANYFO010000283.1 GCA_025362635.1 Gemmatimonadaceae bacterium
AAGCCTACTCGCTATAGGGATGGGTGGCAAGTGGGGTGGGCCAAAGTTCTCTTGGGTGCGCCTCGGGGAAACCGGCGAGGGCCATCAGTGGGCCAGCAATAGGGCAAGGAGCGATCACCCCCCATTGTGGCTTCTAGGTATGGATTCGGGGGATTGATGGCGTGGCGCCCCCGTTGTGGCCGATTGTGGCGGTCTTTCGCGCGCCGAACAGTGCGGATGCCCACATCGATCGATTGTCACCAATGCCCCGGCTTTCGCCGGGCGGTACACACTCCGCCTCAGCGATGGCGCGAGCAATCTGGGACCGTCTGCGCCGACAACCGTACCGGAGCCGAGGGCAGAGGGGAGATAGACGTGGGACGGCACTCCCGGCTGTCCTTTCAGCTTAGCACAGCCAGCCTTGGCCGTATCTCCGCCGTTTCCGCGCCAACAGCAACGCCACGCCGCCCAACCCGAACAGAAGGAACGTGGACGGCTCCGGAACCGCTGTCAAAGTGCTAAACAGAATCGCCGAACCATTCGGGATCACCGCCGTGCCGGGAGAATACGACCATTGCAGATTTCGACCGTTCAAATTACCGTTAATATCCCGAATTCCAACTCCCGCCGACGAGCCGTTATCTCCGTTGCTACCAGGAGAAGATTGTACGCCGACCCCACTCAACAGCTGTTGATATTGAAATAAAATGTTCCCCGATCCTTCGAACAGGAGCGCTTGGAACACAAGTGGCTGGGTCCCGGTTGGACAACAGCCGAACGTATTGTTCCACTGCACGATGAACCGCTGGCTGCCGGGAGTTCCCACGGTCTGAGTGTAAACAGCGTCCGATGCCGGATATCTGGTTTTAACAGTCGTCCAGTCGTCCCACAACACCGCGATCACTGGTACGTTAGAAACTGGGGCGTCCGTCGCGAAATTCTTTGGAGTCAGGGAAGTAATCGAAGTTCCAAACGCGAGCATTCCGTTCGAACTCACGAAGGCGCTCGTCTGGGGAGTTCCAGAGAACCCAAAATTAAATCCGATTCCGACACTTTGGGCGATGTCGTCGGCATTTTCTAAAATTCTTGTTCCCGTACCCGCAATATTCACAAAATTGAACGGCACGTTCGAAGCGCTGTAGCCGAACGTGTCAGGACCAATGGTGGCCGCGCTCAGGGACGAAGCGGAAAAGACCGCCAAGACTAGTTGTCGGAAAATGGAAGTAGGCGTACGCTGGACACTACCATTCCGACGCTAATGACGCAATTCCCCTTAGGCGTCGTCCCGGTGTACCGTCTCCGGCGCAAACGCCGGGCTGCAAACCGTTGCCCCGGCTCCACCCATCCCCCCGGCGACCGCATATGGGCGATGCTCAGCCCCTCCGTCCCCGTGTTCACCCAGCCCACATACTCGTCAATCAGCTTCGGCTTATTCCCCGCCGCGGTCACCCGCGTCGGACTCGCGATCAGTTCTGGCATTCTTCACTCCGCTAAGAATGACATCGTCTCCAGGCCCGAAATCTCAAACGTCTTTCGGCACCGAGCATTCCCGCACCGAACTTTATCATCCAGCAAAACCAAGTCGGGATAGGAATTTCAATCTCGTGTGGCTTACGGAGGGGCTCGCAACGTTCGGTTACTGGAAGCTCAAGTCGGTGCCTCGTGCGACAGCGCCCTGAGGATGCTTCTTGGAGGCGGTGAGTGTTCTTTGCCTCCATTCGGAGTGTGACGTGGACCAGCTGACGCACGACACAGTGCGCATGACCGTTCATCCGCTCGCGGGGAAATGCTCCGACGGCCAAAGATCATTGGGCTTGCGTATGCATTTGAACAGGCGAGGAAAAGCGCGTGCCGCCGCACACGTCAACCTCGATCATATCCCAAGCGAGGGCCTCGTCGCGCCCGTGCCTTGCGGGTCCCCAACCGCGCCTGTAGCGTCCCGTTTCGCCGCTGAACACTGGCTGACCCACCGTCACTCACGGGGAACATGCGACGTCGAACGCTCATCCAGTCCGCCCTTGGCCTCGCGGCGATGCTCCCGATCCCACGCGTCCGGGCATGGGCCTTCGGGACCGCCTTCCCGGGAGCGCAGGAGGACACCCTGCGCAAGCTCGCGGCGACCGTGCTCCCGTCCGCGTTAGGGCGTCAGGGCACCGATGACGTAGCGGCGGAGTTTGCTAACTGGGTGGCAGGCTACCGCGCCGGCGCGGAGATGTCCCCGGGGTATGGCAGCCCTCGCGTGCGGTACAAGGGGGCCTCGCCAGCGGCCGTGTTTCAGCGGCAGCTGCAGGCGTTGGCCGTCGGCGCGCTTGCGTCCGATGATCTCGCCGTCCGGCGTCGGCAGCTCGCCGTGGAGCTTCAACGCGCGGGGATCAACACCTGGACCACCGTCCCGCGAGGCGAGCACGTGGTCGCCGACCTCATGAGCGTCTGGTTCGCCAGCCCTACGGCCCACGACATGGCGTACCAGGCCGCCATCGGAAAAGACCGCTGCCGCACGCTCGAGTCGTCGGCCAAGGTCCCATCGCCGCTGGTAAAAAAGTGAGTCCCCGGCGCCTGGTCGAGACCGACGTCTGCGTGATCGGGGGTGGCATCTCTGCGGCGCTGCTGGCGGAAAAGTTATCGGAGCAGGCGCCGCAGCTTAGCGTGGTCGTGGTCGAGGCGGGCCGGCGCCTCTTCGATGCGGAGAACCGCCGCGAGTACCGCCGCCGGTCGATTGCCTACGACGAGAACGAGTGGCCGGGCGACTTTATTGAGGACCAGGGGGGCGAGGGGGTCATCAGCCGCACCATGGCCGTCGGCGGCTCCGCGATGCATTGGCAGGGGCATGCCAACCGGTTCTCTGCCGAAGACCTCCGCCTCCGGTCGATGTACGGGCTGGCAGAGGACTGGCCCCTGAGTTGGTCGGAGCTTGAGCCATGGCTCAGCGATGCCGAACGGCGCATTGGCGTGGCCGGTGAACCATCACCCCATCCGGAGGACGCCCGCACGTCTCCGTACCCCATGCCCCCGATGCCGCTCACGTACAACCTCGAGCGCATCAAGGCCTGGGCTGAATCTACGGGGATGCCGTTCTACGGCTGCCCGGTGGCGCGCAACACCATCCCCTTTGACGGCCGCGCCCAATGTCGACGTTGCAACACCTGCACGGTGTGCCCGACCGGCGCCCGCTACTCCCCCGACTACACCTTCAAGAAGCTGCTGGCGAGCCAACGCATCGAACTGCACGACCGCGTCCTGGTCCGTCGCCTCGTACTCCACGAGACCCGCAACGACATCATCGCGGCGGTCGGACATCACGCCGAGCGTCCCGACGAGCCGGTCGAATACCGCGCACGGACCTTCGTCCTCGCCGCCGGATACGCATGGAGTCCGCACCTGCTCCTGCTCTCCGCAAACTCCCGCTTCCCCGGCGGCCTGGCCAATCGGTCCGACACGGTGGGGCGGTTCATGACGGGCCACCGGTTCACTACTGCGAACATCGAGCTCGACGAAAAGCTCTATCCCGGAATGAACGCGCCGTACCCGCTCATCTCGCGGCAGCATTTCCGATGTCCGACGGATGGTCCCTATGCCCGCTTCGACATCCAGATCTTCGAGAGCGAGTCGGGACGGCGTCCGCGGCTCCGGGGTGAAGGGGGCGAGATGCTCTTTGGCGACGACCTCATGCAAGACTGGAGCGCCAGGGCAGCGAAAGGCGTAGCCCGCGTGCGCATGTACTCCGACACGCACCCCTCGCGCGACAGCCGCCTGACGCTCGACACCGGCACCAGGAATCGCCATGGCGATCCCATGCCCCGGATCGTCCACCGCCCCGATGATGCCAGCGAGGCCCGTGAGCCAGCGACACAAGCGCGCATCCGGGGCATCTACGACGCGATGGCGCGCTCGGGTGGTGGGCGTGTCTTGTCGGTGTCCGTCGCCGACTACCAGGACCATCCGTCCGGCGGGTGCCGTATGGGCAGCAACCCAGCGACTAGCGTGTGCGACAGCTTCGGGCGGACGCATGACCACCCCAACCTGTTCGTCGTCGGCGCGCCCACGCTTCCGACGGGGGGGTGCACAAACGGGACGATCACCTTCGCGGGGCTGACGCTGCGGAGCGCGGAGCACCTGGCAGCGTCGTTGTAACAGGCATCGAGAGCACGGGAGGGGGCGGCGTTCGGGGCGACGAACCGTGAAGTACGGATTCGGCGCGACGCCCGAAACGCGCTGATTAAAGACAGCCTCATCGGCGCGCGTAATCGCTGCATTGTCAAACGCGGTACCCGTCAGCGTCCTCGTCACACCGCGCTTGCGCGTATCGCCAGCATGGCCCGCACGGTTGCCATTGAAATCGCGAAACTCTAGTCGGCGCCGGCGGATCGTCGGCATTCAGCGCGGATGTGGTGTTGCCACGGGGCGTGCCACTTTGTCGTCGCACGCAACATCCGCGCACGTCATTCCCATTGTCACAACAAAATCGGGTCGCCTCGTGAGAAGCGACCAGATTTGACTATCACGTATTTTTAAATGTCGCGTGAATCAGCTGCGACGACGGCGTGCAGCGATACCAAGTCCTGCGAGTCCGGCGATCATCAGCGCATAGGTGGACGGCTCAGGGACTACGCTCACCGGCGCGGCAGCACCAAACAACGTGCCGCCGAAAATCTGCCGGTTGTAGCCCGCCGTGTTTGCGCCACCCTGCGTTACGTCGTTGCCTCTGTTGACGTAGATGCTTGAGACACCGCCAAACAGTGCGGCACCGTACGGGCCCTGTGCGGCATAACTCGAAGTATTGATCACGCCAATGTTGCTGTTGTAGTTGACATTCGCGATCTGCAGGCCGAAGTAGTTCAGAAAGTTCTGATAGTTGGCCGCTTCCTGTGCTGCGCTGCCGGTGCCCGTGCCGAAGTTCAGGTAGACGCTGCCGCCGCCCAAGACGTAGTTCTGCAAGTCAAGCTGAAGCTGCGCATTGCTCCCCGGGCCGACGGTCGAAGCGTCGAGAAAGATGGCTTGGAAGCTGTTGCGGTTGGCCCATCCCAACGCCGTGTTGTTTTGCGTCGTGACGAACGAGTAACCGCCGCTGCTCAGGTCCGACGAGATCGTGGCAAGGGGAAAACCAAAGTTGTTGCTGGCGATCAGCACGTTGCCGCCGAGACTCCCCGTGAGCCACGAAGTGACGTTGCGCGTGAAGTTGGTCACGCTTGCTGCGCCGACCTGCGTGATGCCGCCAGAACTCAACGCATACTCGTCATTGTTGACAAAGATGCGACGCTGCGCCTCGGCGGTGGTAAGCGCCGATCCTAGGAGCGTAAGCACGGCGATGCCGCTGACAATCGAACGACAGAACATGGTCGGCTCCAAGTTGGTTAAAAAGGCGCCAAACACCGGTTCGGCGCTGATAACATAAGTTGCAAAGATGATGCCTTCACCACGCGATGTATCGCTTGCTCCCAAAATGACCGTCGACATCTTCAACCTCGAGAATCAAGCACGGGTGGTGCAGCTGTTACCTGAACCTATGGTGAGAGTAAGCTTGTTGCCGGAACAACCGCTTTCTTGAGAAAATTGACGACTCCGGGTACGGGACGTTTGCTGGGTCATCGATCCAAAAGGCAATAAGGTTGAACTTTGCCAATCGCCTGTCGGCCAATAGCATGAGCAATCTGCATCACCCTCACAATTGCGTCGCGCTCCACGAATTCGTACGATATTGCACCAATGGAAATCAACGATCCAACAATTTTTCTGCACTATCTCGCGAGCACGCATCAGCGTACGCGTCGCGTGATCGCGTGCATCCCGCCCGATGATATCGAATGGACGCCGACGGCAGGAAAATTTTCGTTTGGCGATCTGGTGCGACACCTCGCGAATATCGAACGGTACATGTACGCAGAAAATGTGCACGGTAAGCCGTCACGATACGCGGGGCAGGGTCGCGAGTGCGCGGAGGGCCATGAGGCCACAATCGCGTACTACGATCGATTGCACGAGGAGTCGCGCGTTCTCTTTGCCGCACTAAGCGCCGAGCAAATGCACGCGAAGTGTGTAACGCCTGCGGGTGTGTCCATGACGACATACAAGTGGTTGCGGGCGATGTTCGAACATGAGGCGCATCATCGCGGGCAACTGTATTTGATGCTTGGTTTACGAGGCGTTGCGACACCGCCACTGTATGGTTTGACCGCTGAGGAGCTCGCGGAGAAATCGCGCGTGCCGTAGGTGTGCGCTTGAACAACACGAACTTTATGGGAGGTGTGAGCGCATGGTTACGATAGAAATCATCGACGAGATGCTGGTGCTCGACGTGCACGGACTCGATAAACTCTGGAGCCTGCGCAGCACGCTGCGCATTCCACTCGCGCATATCAAAAGCGCTGAATCTGCCGCCGGATTGGAGCGCAGCTGGTTTGATGGACTAAAATTGGGCGGCACATTTATCCCCGGTTTATTGACGGCCGGAACGTTTTACAATCGCGACGGATTTGTGTTTTGGGATGTACACGACAGCGCGCGCGCGATTCGCATCGCGCTGGAGCACGAGACGTATCGAGAACTCATTGTGGAAGTGGAAAATCCGGAGTCGGCGGTGGCGACAATCACCAACGCGCGAAAGCGCTCCGCGTAAACAGTCAATAACAGTCAAGCGGCCAGAATAAAAACTGGGGCGTCCCCTTACGGAACGCCCCAGTTTGTCGTGCTATCCAACCATCCAGCTCGGTCAGGGCGCGGAATTATTCAGCACAATTTTCATGTCGAGGTAGCCGACGGCACCGCGATCATGGCCCCACAGCGCAACCGTGTGCGGGCCGGCCGCAACTGAAAGCGAAATCACGGCCGGTCCAATGTCTGCACAACCTTCATGCTTCCAGAATTGGCTCGCGCTGTCGTACGCGCCGTTGACCGACGCCAGCACGGTACTAGTCCTCTCAGTGCCGTCGACCCAAATGCGGAGATCGTTGTCAATGCGGACGGTGATCTCCATCGTCCCAGTGACCGGCACGCTGACGCTCTTGATAACGAAAATATCGTTATTTGCCGGGAAAGTCGCAGAGGTTGGGCCGCCCGCTGTGATTGAGCATTCGGAATACGAACCAAAAAACGGCGCGGTCGATCCGACTGTTCCGCTTAAGGCGGGTGCCAGCCTTGGCCAGTTATCGGGCGCCAAACCGCCAGGGGCAAATGGCCCGTAGCTGCTGTACCCTCCACTGCCGAACGCCAACAACGTCGCGGGAAGCGTGATGCCCGTCGCGTTGAATTGGACAGATCCAGTCAGCACAGGAACGGCACCACCGTTAGTCGGGTCGCCGAAATGCGTTGACGTAGGCTGGAACGGATCTACCACGTCGGCCCGCGGGCCGTTAAAGTCGCTACCGGCCAATCCACGGCCGCAGGCAAACAATTGGTTGGCTCCAGCGGTCGCCGAAATCGTCCACGGCGAACTCACCGCACCGCTCGCATCCGACGGAGTTCCGACCCCGGCACTGAGCCCCGCGCATGTCGTCGCTGTTGCCGCGAAGCGCACCCGTGCTCCCGGCACTGGATCGCCGCCAAGATCGGTCACGAGCACTTTGGGATTAACGGGCAACGGTTGGCCTGGCGCCGCGACCTGTCCATCACCCGCCGAAATTTGCAGCTTTGCCGGCAGCGCAAACTGAAAATCGCTGAAGTCGATTGTCGACCCGCCCGCACCCACATCAAGCCTTCTGCTTGCCGCATTGAGCGCCTTTGGCAACAGTAGTGACACGAGCTGTCCTCCGGCCGCCTTGAACGCACCATGCGCGAGGTCGCGGAACAAGCCGTTAATCGACCCTGCAGCGAAGGACGGCTCGCAGGCATGCGCATGCGGCAACGCGGCGAGGGTGCTCGGCGCATCGAACCGATGCAGCGTTACGCGTTCTCGTTGCTGGCTGCTCATCGCCGCCGGTAGCGTAGCGGTGACGCCACAAATGAACACCGTTGCGTTATTGACGAGAGCGGATGCGGAAAGTGTGGGATTTGCCGTGACACGTACGCACGGACCGAATACCGGCAGATCTGTTGCCCGCGGATTAAGAGGATCACAGCCCTCCACGGTAATCGTCGACACGGTGGAATTTGGCTGCGCAGGAATTGTCACGCCCGCCTGTCCGCCGCCAAGCGGTATGGTGACTTCCCCGCCGGTGGCGAAATTGATCGTTTGCGTTGCACATGGTCCAACACCCGGTGTTGCACACAACGCGTAGCGCTCGATCCGAAATTTCACTGGCAGTCTGCTGCCATCCTTCACTGCCACGAATTTGCTCGCGTCCACGTTCTTGAGCTCGTGCGGGCTCTCCGAGGTTTCGACATCGGCACTGCCGAGCAGTGTCGTGCCGACGCGCACGGTGATGCGATAGAACACATCGTTGGACGTTGGTACGTCCCAGTTGTAGTGATATTGGTCGTCGTCTGCAACGACGGTCACAGACAGCGCGTATGCGCCGGACGTGTTTTTGCATGATGCAGAAGCGGCGGCTGTCTCATTTGCAGCATCGAGCGCGCAGATAGTCACTGTGGGCTTCAAGTTCGGATTAAATGCACTTGCTTCATACCCCGGCTTTCCGCTGGGATCCGCCACCATCGGTGGCAGGAAAAAGAAATCGGCGTTTCCGCCGTGTGCGCCGTCGGCAATTAAAAATGACGGCGACCCGCGAAGAGACGCAGTGGGTTGCGTGGAGTCACCGCCGCTGCAACCAGCCAAGGCAATCAACGATAAACTGGACACTAACGAGTACCGCAACGAGTACCGCAACGAGTACCGCATACTTCCTCCGCGAATGCGCGCGAACACGTGAAGTCGCCCTGATCTGAATAGACCAATGAGGTATTGAGTGTCTCGAACATGCGGCCCCAATGGTCGATGCACAAGAGGCGATTCTGTTAGGGCTCAGGTCGCTGCGTCCAGTGTTTTTCCTTCTAATGCGTGCGCGCGAGCAACGCCTCAAACCCACGTTTGTTGCGGAGGTCACGCCACCACCAATGGACATTTCCGCCAACGCGAAATGAATGGTCCGGATTTGCGGAAACGTATGCGGTCAAAAGGGAGATTGCCTGATCGAGGTCGCCGAATTGTGCGAGCATCACGGCGCGGTATCCCGCCAGCTCTTGGCCCGGATCGACGGTGCGGTCGGCCTGCGAGCGCTCAAGTACCGCGCGTGCGCTGTCCAACAACATTTTTCGTTGCGGTCCCGCCGCGAGCGAAAGGGCATGTCGGCCGACAATACCACCAACGATCATGTGGGCGATACTGGACTGATACGCCTTTACCGGGACCGGCGCCAACGAGTCCACCAGAGCGGCCAATTGCCAAGCGCTTGCTGGATCCGGGGTCGCATCGGGCGACAGCTGCAACCACAAGCGGCACATTGTGAAGTTGTAATTTCGCGGGAAACGTCGACCTCCCTCGTCGCACCACTTCCCCGCATCAGCGAACAGCTGTGTGTCGTACGAACCGTAAAAAAGGCGGCTCAAGATCGCTTGCGAATTGCCCAAAAATTCGTCGGCTTGATATGCTGTTTGCGCCTTCAAGAGCGCCGATGGAACATCCTTCTTGTCGTAATACAGCAGACTAAGGGTGGCGTACGCGGTTACCAGTCGGTCGTTCTTGCGGATCGCTGCGAGCAGATCGTCTTCGGCTTGCGTGAGAAGTGATTCGCGCACGCGCGCATCCAGCGTGCGACGGCCCGCTCTCCACTGTTCATACTTTACGGTCCCGCGCAGCTCGAGGGCCTTTGCACTATTGGCGTCGATGGCGAACGCTTCGTCCACGCGCGCCAATGCGGTGTCCAACACCGGCGCGACTTCCGCTTCCTTGAGGTAGCGGCGCCGATCGAGCGATACCTGGACTCGTTGCAGCGCCGGTTCGATCCATTGCTTGTCCGCCGCGCGCGCGAGTCGAAGCAACGAGTCCGCCTTATTCAGGACCGAGCTCGCGCTGTCGGCATTGGCAACACCAATCTTTCCCGCATCCTTGCGTGCAGCTTCGGCCCGGTTAAACAGCGTCCACGCGGTGATGTTGCGTGTCGCGGCCTGTGCCTCGCGGACTTCGATCTCCGGCCCGATGACTTCACGCAATGCGCGCGACACATCGCGGGCGACAGTTTCTTCCGCAGAAAACAGCGCATTTTTCGCCACGCGTATCGTTCGGGGCGATCCTAGGTTGGCACCGGACATGTCATACAGTCGAATGGTGATGCGCAACCGACTGTTGCCTTCCGGTTCGACGGTTCCTTCGACCAACGTGCCGACCTTTAGCGCGCGCGCCACGCTGTCGCGCGGCACTTCGGCGCTACGGAATTGCGCCACACCATTGGGAGAGATGATGGACAGTACGCGGAGCGTGGATAGCTCTCGAATCAGTGACTCGGTGAGTCGTTCGGCGGCCGGTTGCAATTCCACACTGTCTCCACCGGCAACGGTGAAGTAGCGCACGGCCACCTTTCGTGCGAGCGGATCCGACGTCGTGGTGCGCGTCCTCGCCGACGTCGTCAAATACGCGCCTGCAGCGCCCACCACTAAGAGAATCGCTCCAGCACCGATCGCCAGCGGACTGCGCCACCACGACCGCTTCGCGGCTTTCAAACGCTGCGCGCCACTCGGTATCCGCCGCTGCATGGTGAGCCGCATGGAGACACGCCGTGTCGCCGTCGCACCCATTGGTGTGCCGAGGATCTCGCAGAATTCGGCAGCAGTGCGCGGTCGATCGGCGGGAGACTTTTCCATTGCCGCGAGAATCGCCTCTTCTACCTCTTCGGGGGCAGACGAACGTACCACGCGAATGCTGGGCACGGTTTCGAGCGCGTGTTTCGCCATGATCGCCGTCGCGTTGGCACCGGAAAATGGCGGTTCTCCGGCGAGCATCTCAAACAGCATGCACCCCAAGCTGTAAATGTCGGCCGCTGGAGTGACCGCTTCACCCGTGAACTGCTCGGGACTCATATAAACAGGCGTGCCCATGGCCATGCCTGTTTGCGTCAGACGCTGCTGGCCCGCTTCAGTGCGCGCTCGCGCAATGCCGAAGTCGGCAACAAGCGCATGTCCGTTGGAGAGCATCACGTTTTCCGGCTTGATATCCCGGTGGATGACTCCCTGCGCGTGTGCGTACCCGAGTGCGTCCGCTACTTCGAGTGTGATCTGGATCGCGTCATCGATTGAGAGCTGCTTCTCTCGGTCGAGCTTGTCGCGCACCGACTCGCCGTCGACGAACGGCATGACGTAATAGAAAAGCCCATCGGCTTGACCGGAGTCGTGCAACCCTAAGATGTGCGGATGCTGAAGCCGTGCGGCGAGTTTAATCTCGCGCTCAAAACGCTCGGCACCGATCGTTGCGGCGAGGTCCGGATGGAGGAGCTTGATCGCGACGCGACGGTCGTGGCGGATGTCAGTGGCCAGATACACCGTAGCCATGCCGCCGCGCCCGAGTTCCTTCTCGATTGCATACCGGTCCGCGATACTGGCCTGCAAGCGTTCAAGAATGTCGGACACCGGAGGCTGCCTGGTCGAGGAGGGCGGGCGAACAAAATCCAATATGGGCACCGCGCGGGCCGAAGACCAGCCGACTTGGCGACGCGACGACTGTAAAATGCGAGGTCGGATCGCGCCTGTTGCTCCATCTGTGCATTCGATTCATGCGTTGGTTGCGATTCTCCGATTGCACGTGGTTCACGGCGAGGAGCCCTCGCGGTTTGATCATGGGATGGCTCGGCGCCACGCACCGTCTGTGGCTAACCTTCGCTAATGACCGCTTCGCACCTGCTCATTATCGACGCGCAATCGCTTGCCGGACGCGCCGCACATGTCGCAGCGGACGATGTGACCAACGGCGTGCGTCTCTGGTGTCAGATGGCGCGTGGTGCGGCGATGGACGTTGGGGCAACACATCTCGTGGCGGCGTGGGATCACGAGGGTTCCACCTTTCGACACACGTTGTTTCCCACCTACAAGCATCGGCGCACCGGTAGTATGCGCGCGCGAATCACACCCATTCGCGCGGGCGTAGAACGCACCGCGATGATCAGCATGAGTATCGCGAACTTCGAGGGCGACGACGTGGTGGCCTCATTGATGGCGCGCTTTCGCACTCACGCCCGGGTGACGCTGCTCTCGAACGATTCGGACTTGTTGCAATTCGTGAGCGATGGTGTCGACGTGGCGACGTACGTCGGCGTCGGCAAAGGCATAAACGGCACACGCATTAGGACATGGAGTAGCGCGGACGTCCTCGCCAAATTCGGCGTGCCACCGACGAATCTCGCCGCGTTCAAAGCGCTCTGCGGAGAAGATGGCGACGACATCCCCGGCGTAAAAAATATTGGCAAAGGGACGGCAGCAACGCTGCTGCGACGATGGCAATCGCTCGAGCAGGCGCTGGAGGCAATTTAATTTGTTGGTCGTCGCGACGACACGGCGAAACTCGCCGGCCAGCACGAGCATGCACGGCTGATGCTGCAGTTGACGACGATTCGTCAGGACGCGCCGCTGTTGGCGTGTACGCTCGAGCAGTGTATCGCGAGTGCGATCCAATGGCCGGATGGTTCGA
>JANYFO010000306.1 GCA_025362635.1 Gemmatimonadaceae bacterium
ACCGCGCGGTTTTTAGGCACCGGCATCGCCAACTTGCTGAATATTTTTAATCCTGATGTTGTGGTGATCGCAGGCGGGGTGACGTTGGCCGGCGAAGCGCTCTTCGAACCGCTACGCATGGAAGTGCGTCGTCGCGCATTCCGACCGGCGGTGCAAGCCGTGCGTATCGTGCCCGGTGAGCTGCCGGGAACGGCGGGCGTCGTTGGTGCGGTGGCCGCGTTCCGAGCGCAGATGGATTCGTGAGCGTGTCGTTGTCGCCAACGGCAACGTCGGTCACACGGAAACGCCGAGTGGGTGTCATCGGCTCCATCGTGTGGGACGTGATTTATGGTCGAGATAAACGCGACGTGCCCATGCAGGAATGGGGTGGCATCACGTACGCGCTAAGTGGACTCGATGCGGCCCTCAGCGACGACTGGGAGATAGTGCCCATCATCAAGATTGGGTTTGATCTCGCTGAGAGCGCGAGGGCGTATTGTCGCTCACTGAAGCACATGGCGGCCGATGCCGCACTGATTGAAGTGCACGTGCCGAACAATCGCGTGGAGTTACGATATCTCGATGACGAGCGGCGCAGTGAATTCCTTTCGGGAGGCGTTCCCGCTTGGACATGGCTTGGTCTCAAGACCGCCGTTGAAGCGGCGCACTTAGACGCGCTCTACATCAACTTTTTGAGTGGGTGGGAGCTCGACCTCGAAACCACGCAGCTATTGCGCGCGCAGTTTGCGGGACCAATGTATTGTGATCTCCATATGCTCGTATACTCCGTGCAACCCGATGGGCTGCGCATTGCGCGCCCGCTGTCCGACGTCGCGTCGTGGTGCGGATGTTTTGATGTCTTGCAGGTCAACGAAGACGAACTCGCGATGATGGCGCCGGATCCGCTCGCATTGGCTGCCACGGCGATGGCCGCTGGCTGTTCGTGCCTTTGCGTGACGCTCGGAAAACGGGGCGCCGTGTATGTCGCAGCGCCGGGATTTGAAAAACTGTCCG
The DNA here is from genome assembly GCA_025362635.1 of Gemmatimonadaceae bacterium. Lineage (GTDB taxonomy): Bacteria > Gemmatimonadota > Gemmatimonadetes > Gemmatimonadales > Gemmatimonadaceae > Gemmatimonas. Next base: position 994 of record JANYFO010000306.1, read on the forward strand.
ATCTCCCCGCGCGCGGTGGCACCACATCAAGTCTCTCCACGAGTTCTCGCGGCGGCGCAGGGGCCTTTGGTGCCGTACGCACCGCGCTCATCCCCTCGGTGCCGCCTCGAATTGACGGACCGGGAGATCCGACTGGCTGCGGTGACGTTTGGGGCGCAACCCATTTCTCAAGACTGCTCGCTGGTGATATGTTGACGGATGCGATGGCCGCGGCGAACCGTGCCGCATCGCGCAATGTCGAACATCGCGGGGCAACCGGCCTAGCGAATCATCTGCGAGGGGAGCTTAGCGTCACGTGACGACCGTCATCAACGTGCCGCCATCACTCGACGAACAGACGTTTGAACACGTCATCGAACAGCTCGCGCTCATCCCACTGGACGAAAAAATCCTCGTCGATGCGCGACACGCACGCTGGGCTTCACCGTATGGGCTGACGGCCCTACTCTGCGTGGCGCAATCGCGCGACGAGCGCATGACGTTCACAGTGCCCGAACATGCGGAAACGGCTTCCTACTGGTCGCGCACCGGGTTTTTTCGATATGCAGCCGAGCTGTATGATTTGCACGGTACCGTCCCGCGTCAGCGTGAGGCGCACGAATCAGACGTGCTGCTCGAAATTACACCCATTGTACAAAGCGACGACGTGCACGGCGTCGTCGGACGCATTCAACAGAAGGCGGCGGACATACTGCACGGACAACTCGGACTCGACACCGCCATTACCGGAGCGTTTGGTATGACGCTGAGCGAGTCCTGTCAAAACATTGTCGAACATGCAGGACAAGGTGGCTGGGTCGCTGTCCAAACATACAGGTACACACGGCGACTCGGCCGACGCGTCGTGGTGATTGCAGTCTGCGATGCTGGCGTTGGCTTTCGGCAGTCGCTTGAAAGCGCGCCCAATCATCGACGCAGTGATCGTTGGGATGACGCCATGGCACTTGAAGACGCCGTGCTCCGCGCCATGAGTCGGTTTCGTCATGGCGACAAGGGTCGCGGCCAAGGGCTCGCCGGCATTCGACGCTTCGTCGGACGTTGGAACGGCAAGCTCTCGGTGCGTAGCGGCACGGCACGCATCGCCATCACGCCCGACTGGGACGAAGACGTGCCAATGGCCGAATCGTTGCCATTTTTCCCGGGCGCTCAAATGCAGATCACGATTCCCGAACGCGTTGGCGAGCCAAAAGCTGCGGTGAAATCCGCGACGGCGTCGAGCACAAGTAGGGCGCGTCCGCGCGAGCGCTCCGTATGAGTTTGCTCATCGATGTTGGCACCGTTTTGCGCGGTACCGTTTGTGATCTGTATTCAAACCTCGTCACCCGCTCAACGGGTGCCGCTGTACGCACTGCCATCGAACGACAAGTAGTAGAAATTGGTGTACCCGTCGTCACGACGATCGATTTTTCACAGGTCAATTTGCTCGATTTTTCCTGTGCCGACGAAATTGTCGCGAAGCTTTTGCTGCGATATGCAGACGACGATGGCCCGTTGGGCTTTCTGTTGTTTCGCGGTATTCATGATGGACATCTCGACCCGATTGAAACGGTGCTCGAGCGCCACGCGCTTGCCCTCGTCTCATGGCACGACGGCGTTGCGGAGCTATTTGGAACCGTTGACGACGACGAGCGTCTACACTGGGAGACCGTGCGCGATCATGGTCCGCTCTGGGCAGATGACGTCGCGGGATTGCTCGATGTCGAACCGGCGTCGGCGGCGCTGCAGTTAGATCGCTTGCAACACCGTCGGCTGGTCATGCGTCGTACTGATGGCTTCACCGTCCCGAGCACAATGATGGAGGCAACATGAGCCCAACGGGTAGTTCTGCTCGTAATCCGGCTGGTTTTGGCTTCACGCCACCGCTGATGGTCGTCGGCTACATCGCCACGCGCGCTGGTGATCCAGAACGGGGTCCCATGCTGCGCATGCGACCGGACGATGCACTCATTCGATTAGTTAGCGAAGGAGAGCTGGTGCGTATTGTCACCGACCGTCGGCAAGAGTTGGCCGTGCTGGAGATCGATGACACCCTCGTCCGTGGCACCGTGGTCCTCCGCGACGTGCTCGGCGCATCACTCTCTGAAATCATTCGTGTGGTGAAGCTCGACACCGATCGCGGTTCGTTTGTCTGACAGCCGTCGTGATGTCGCGTCAATGAAGGGCGAAGACGCGCGCGTCGTGCCAGCGCTTGCTCGAGCGACCATGGTATTGCACGACGTGGGACCGAGTATGCCGAGCTTGCCTGATGCACCAAATATCGGCGCGATTGAGCGCCAACTCGCGCGGCTCGAAGGCACGGAAGCGGCGCTTGTTTTGTCGAGTGGCATGGCGGCAATTTCGTGTACCGTGTTGGCACTCCTCAGGCCCGGCGATCATCTCGTCGCCAGTGACTGGTTGGGGAACCGCACGCGCCAATTTTTCCAGACCGAGCTGCCAAGTGTTGGCATTGAAGTAACGTTTGTCGACCCGACGAGCACGAGAGGGTGGCGCCGTACGATGCGTGGCAACACCCGCGTGATTTTTTTGGAGTCACCTGTTCATCCGACAACGCGCGTTGTCGACATCAAACCAGTGGCGATGTTGGCTTTAGAGTTTGGCGTGGCGTTGGTTGTCGACGCGAGCTCCGCGAGTCCGATCAACTTTCGCGCTAGTGCGCATGGCGCGGATGTGATCATACACTCAGCGTCCACGTACCTCAGTGGGCACCGCGATGTTACCGTGGGCGTCGTGGCTGGCGCCGACGCCGTCGTTGACGAAGTACGAACAAAGATGCTGCGCTGGGGGCAGACGCCCGATCCGTTTGCGCTCTGGCTGCTCGAGCGTGGCGTGCGGTCTCTCGACGTGCGTGTGCAGCGACAGAACCAAAGCGCGTTGCGTATCGCGCAGTGGGCAGAACAGCAGGAGCGCATTAGCGTCGTGCATTATCCTGGATTGGCATCGCATCCGGATCACACCATTGCCGCGAGCTTGTTGGATGGATTTGGCGGCTTGTTGGCGATCACCTTGGCAGGAGGTGACGCCGCCGCGATCTCCCTTGCACAAAAAGTGCAGCTCTTTACGCAATCGACGGAAACGGGCGGCATGGACTCGCTCGTGCACCTTTCAAGTGCCGATACGAATGGAGTGATCCATCTAAGTATTGGGCTGGAAGATGCGGACGATCTGATTGCGGATCTCACGCAGGCACTGGCGTAGCAATGGCCGGTATTTTGCGATTTTCGAAAGTCTCGAAAGAATATGCGCGGAGCGGCGTGGCACTGCGCGACGTATCGTTCGAGTTAGAGAAGGGCGAGTTCTTGTTTCTCGCAGGTCACAGCGGTGCGGGCAAAAGTACCCTGCTCAAACTCGTCACAATGGCCGAGCGTCCAAGCAGCGGCGACGTACGCGTGTCAGGCTTTTCCAGCGCGACGCTGCGCCCACGCGAGCTGCCAACGTTTCGTCGCCGACTCGGCATTGTCTTTCAAGATTTCCGATTGTTGCAAGATCGTACAGCGGAAGCGAACGTCGCGTTCGCGTTGGAGGTGACGGGTGCTCCGAGAGCGTCTATCAGACCGAAAGTGGCGCGCCTGCTGACGCAGGTTGGCCTCGCGTCCAAAGCGACGGCGATGCCACACGAGCTTTCTGGCGGCGAACAACAACGTGTCGCGATTGCTCGCGCGTTAGTCAATGATCCGTTTGTGCTGTTGGCTGATGAACCAACCGGCAATCTGGACGATCGTGCGACGCGTGGAATTTTCCAGCTCCTGCGGGATATCAATGCGTCGGGAACGGCCGTCATTATGGCCACACATGACGTCTCACTGATTGAGTGGAGCGGGCTGCGTTTTCTGGAATTGGAGAACGGCGCCGTGGTGTTTGACGGTTCGGATGCTGCACGGCTCGTCGCCGACCTGCGAGGAGCGCGGTGAGACTCGCCATTCGCGAAGTTCTATTGGCCTTTCGACGCGCGCCGCTGCTCGCGCTGCTTTCCATCACGACGATCGCGTTTTCGTTGTTCTCGTTCGGACTGTTTGGCTTGGTCGCACTGAATATTCGCGCGGCGTTGCGCGGCATTGAAGATCGTGTAGAAATCCGTGCCTTTTTGGTGGATAACACACGTGACGCATCAGTCGACGAATTAATTAAAGCGATGCAAAAGCGTGGCGAAGTCTCGGACGTGGGCTACGTCAGTCCCGATTCAGCGCTGCAGCGCGCGCGTGCCGAGCTCGCTGAATTTCGCGACGTGATTGACGGTTCTGTGTTGCCCGCCTCAATAGAAGTTCGCTTAAAGGAGAATGCGCGTGATCTAGAGTCCATTAAAAAAGTGTCGAACGTGCTCGCGTCGTACGCGGCGGTCGACGAGGTGCGCTACGGACGCGAATGGGTGGAAAAACTTTATCGTATTCGCACGATCGCGGGCGTCGCGGGTACCGCACTCGGCGTTGTGTTTGCACTGGTCGCGGTCATCATCATTGGGGCGACGATTCGTATGGCGATTCTGGCGCGCGCGCAAGAAATCGAAATTATGCGGCTCGTCGGTGCTACTAATATGTTTGTCCGATTGCCGTATTTGATCGATGGCACGCTTAAGGGTATCGCGGGCGGAGTGATTGCAGCGTTGCTCGCGTGGTCGGCCAATGGGCTGATATCGCGTTCACTGGTGGTCACGCAATTTTTCTCTCCGCAACAAGTGGCCCTTGGAATACTGGTCGGCGCCGCGATTGGATTTGTGGGCAGTTGGATGTCTGTTGGGCGTCATCTACGCCAGGCGTGGCGCGACGCGTGATCGTGTCCATGCGGTCGGACTGCCGCCGCACGCTCGTTGCAGTCGGATTCGCGCTGACCACGGCGCTTTCAACCCTTGCAGAAACCGGGCACGCACAAGGTGGTGCAACGAGTGCAGCCGCGGCCCAAGCGAGATTACAACAACAGCAGAATGAGCTTGACCGGCTGCGTCGTGAACGTTCGGATCTCGAACAACGCATGCAGACGCTACAACGGAGCGCACGCTCGCTCACGGAAGAAGTAGCCAACCTTGAGGGTCAGCGCCTGACGACAGCACGGCTCGTCGCAGCGCTGAATAGCCAGCTGGCGACCATTACACATGATGTAACGGAAGCAACCGTTGGTCTCGTGCGCGCAGAGGCAGAGATTATCAAGAAGAGATCGGTGTTGCGCCGACGCATGGTGGAGATTTACAAGCGCGGTACGCTCTACGACGTTGAAGCAATGTTGTCGGCGCAATCATTCGCCGCGCTCGTCGCCCGATATAAGTACTTGCATGAGCTCACGCTGCATGATCGTGGCCTGGTGCATCGTGTCGAGTCCTTGCGCAACGAGATCGCCACGCAACGCCAACTTTTGGTTCGGCTGCAGGAAGAAGTTTTACGCAATCGTACGGAGAAGGCGCGAGAAGCAAGCCGCCTGCGCGCGCTTGAAAGCCAGCGACAGCGCAACCTTACGGTCGTGGTGCGCAACACGAAACAAACAAAAGAACGACTCGCGCAAATCGTGCGCGACGAGGCACGTCTTGCCAGTGTAATCGCAGTGCTGGAGTCAGCGCGGCGGCGCGCTGAGTTAGCACCAAATGCGCGTCCGGCCGCACCATCGAGCATTCGGACATCCGACCTCGGTCGATTGGATTGGCCCGTTGAAGGTACGGTGCTCTATCGATTTGGCCGCGTTGTCAGTCCAAACAATACGACAACCCGTTGGAACGGTATGGGGATCGGTACGGACGCCGGTGTGGCAGTGCGAAGTATCGCGGCAGGCGAAGTTGTGCTCGCGGACGCAGTGGGCACGTACGGACCAACCGTGATCCTGCAACACGGCGGCGGTGATTATTCGGTGTACGGTTCGCTGTCACGCATTGATGTGCGGAAAGGTCAACAGATTTCGAAAGGACACGTGGTGGGCACCGTGGGCGCGACCGATCCAGATTTACCTCCGCATTTGCATTTTGAAATTCGACCCAAAGGCCGCGCGGTTGATCCACTGGAATGGCTGCGGGCGCAACGACATTAGCGATCGTCACAGCACGCTTTCATCCGACATTTTTATGCCAGCAAAGAAAACAGCGAAGACTCCGCCAGAACCAATCGTTGTCGACGCGGGCGACTACACGCTGGATCGCGCACCATTAGGCGCGCATGTGTCCATTGCCGGAGGCTCGTGGGAAGCAGCAGCGCGCGTGCGAGAAATCAGCGCTACCGGCAATCAGATTTTTACGAAGCAGGCCAATCGTTGGATCGAACGTGACATCGACGACGTAGAGAAATCGCGCTACGCTGCAGCGATGCGCGACACACTCGTGCGATGGACCTGTGCACACGACTCGTATCTCATCAATCTGGCGTCGCCAGACGTGAGCCTGCGTGCGCGATCAATCGAGAGTTTTCGTGCGGAGCTGCGACGTTGTCACGCCCTCGGCCTCAATGCGTTGGTGTCACACCCGGGAAATTTTATGGACGATCGCGCGAGCGGACTCGCTCGCAACGCCGAAGCCATCGGTATCGCCCTCGCGGCGGAACCCGGACCGACGCGTTTGCTCATGGAGCTCACAGCCGGTCAAGGGACCGTCCTTGGTTCGACCTTTGAGGAAATGGCAGCGTTGCTTGATGGCATTCCCACGGCAGTGCGCGATCGTGTTGGCGTCTGTCTCGACACCGCGCACGTGTGGGCCGCAGGCTACGACATCGTTTCCGACTACGACGGTGCGATGACGCGGTTTGACGACGTCATCGGTTTCGCACGGTTGGGTTGCCTCCATCTCAACGACTCGAAGGCCAAATTGGCATCCCATCTGGATCGACACGAGTTGATCGCGGAAGGCACCATCGGTGAGGGCACGTTTCGACGCATTATGACCGATCCGCGCTTGTCGAGCATTCCCAAAATTCTCGAGACGCCAAAAGGCGATGCGCCCGCCGAAACTGACGGACGCATGTTGCGCCTGCTGCGGAGCTACGCGCGAGGGTAGTGCGCGTACCACACTGCGCTAAAACAGCAACTTATATACGGCGCTCAGATTGCGACCTGGATTAAACGCGAAACTTTTGATTCGGCTGGTGGCGTCTCGGTATTGCTCGTCAAGCACGTTGTCGACACGCACGGTGAATGAATGCACCGTGCTTCCGCGTACGGTGAATAACCACGTCGCGTTGAGATTGAGCATTGTGTACGCGTTCGTCGCCACATCAAGTGCGTCACCACTAACGTGCGGTTGATTGAAGACACGCCGCACATCCATACCAGTGGAAATGTGTCCGTTGTCGTAGCGTAACGACACACCAAGACGCCCGGCGGGAATGTACGGCAGGTTGCCCGTACCGTCACGAAACAGCGCGCGTGTAAAATCGCCCATGAC
>JANYFO010000311.1 GCA_025362635.1 Gemmatimonadaceae bacterium
CCACGGCTTGCCATAAAACTCAAACTCCGTGAGCCCTTGTGCATCGCTCGAGCCATACCAATACGTCCACTCGGTGATGGTCCGATCGGTTTCAATCGCCTTAAAGCGCGTGGTGCGCGTCGCGAGCCACGTGGTCATGAAGCCGCCGTACGAACCGCCAGTTGCGCCCATCTTGGTGGAGTCGACGTCGGGGCGCTTTGCCACAATGTCGACGGCTTTCATCAGATCCTCGTAATCTTCAAGGCCCCAACGACCGCGCGTGCTGTATGTAAACGGTGCACCATAACCGGTTGATCCACGCGGATTGGTGAACAAGACAAACATGCCTTGCGCGGCGAGGTTTTGAAATTCGTCAAACCATCCTTCACCGTACGACGAATGCGGTCCTCCGTGAATGTAGATGACCATTGGATACTTCTTGGATGGATCGTAGTTGTACGGCTTCATTAACCAGCTTTCAATTTCAAAATTACCGACGCTTTTGTACGTAAAACGATCGGCATCACTCCACACCACGTCGCGATTCACATCATCGTTAAAGCTCGTCAGTTTGCGCTCGCCGGTTCCGTCGGCGTTGGCAATAAACAATTCGGTGGGCTTTGTCATCGAGGTGGCGACGAAGGCAACCAGCTTACCATTCGCATCGTACGCACTGCCGCGGATTTGTCGACGACCACCAATGAGTTCCTTTGGTGACGTCTTTCCGGACAGGTCTGCTTGTAAAATGGCCGAACGTCCACCAACGTCGGCTGTGAACATCAGCGCGCCCGTTGAAAGCCAGTCAATTGAGGACGGTTCATACTGCCAATCGCCAATAACGTTGCGTGGCGTTCCCCCCGCGACGTCCACCACGTAGATGCGCGATGACTTGACCCGCGCTGGTCGTCCAATAAACGCGATCGACTTGCTGTCCGTCGACCATGCGAGATCCGCTTCCGTACCCATCCAATCAGCCACCTTTCGAGGTGTACCGCCCTCAATGGGCATCACATACAAATCCACCTCGTTGTGCTCCATCTCGTCGCGCACCTTGTTGTACGGCAGTTTGGCCAACGAATCCCGCTCAAGTTCGACCGCAGAATCCGCCCGCAATTTCACATCAGCGATAAATGCGATGAGCTTGCCGTCCGGCGACACCGTTGCACCACGATGCGAATACAACGTGTTTGTCAGCATGCGCTTTGTGGTGTCGCCCATGCTCTGACGCCAGAGCTGTTGCGGGTGCCACGCACGCGCGATTGCACGACTCGGCACATAGCCCATTCCGTTCACTTTGTAGCCCATGTCAGTCACGTGCCGTCCGTCGAAACGCGCCGGATCAGCAGGGCGCGTGATGGCTTCGAATGGCGGCTTGGCAATTGGCAACATCCGCGCAAATGGATCAGTGCTCGCGCGCGGCACGGTGTCATTCCGAGCCGGTTGTGTAAACACGGCAAAGGCGTTGTTCGCCGGCATTGAACCCGTTGGATACGTGTCCACTTGAATCGCTTCGCCAGATGGTTCATCGAGGCGAATGGCCCACGTGTTGCCGCGGCCGCCCGTACGTTGCGAATTAAAAAATAAATACTTACCGTCTGGTGACCAGCGCGGGTTCGAACTCTCCGTGCTCGGCGAGGTCCAACGCTGCGGCTCGCCTCCTGCCGCGTTGACGACCCACACTTCGCTGTGACGGCGATTTTCGGCCTCTTTCGACGTTGTCACGCTCATCGCCACGCGCTTGCCGTCCGGCGAGAGCACTGGAGCGCTGACGGTTGCGACGCGATACCAATCGGCCGACATCATCGCGCGCGGGCCCTTGGGCAGCCGCGTGGATTGTGATTCTACCGTCATTGGAACTGCTATTCCTGCACCACCGGCGCGTTGCGCAGCGAGCGCAGTCGGAAGAACGAGCGCGAGCACGGTGAACGACATGCAGCGCGTGTGGCGCCACTTTGTTGCGACGGACATAAGTGCTCTCGAGAACGGGGCCATGGGGATAAAAACAGGCAGATTACGTTTTTGCGACGTCACGCATTGTCCACATTCTGGCGTACGTAACTGAAGACTGCAATGCGGACCGATCGGTGGGTGCTGTGCAAAAATTCATGCTTGCGCACGACGACAATTGATCCTACCATGGTCTTGCACGCGGAGGAGCGCCGAGTGCAAAATGCTGGAGCGGTTTGCGACACGAGTTGGTGATATCTGCAGGATCTCGGTTTTCGCCCGAAGTCCAACCCTTTTAGTCAGGAGGTGATCCATTGTCTAACACCCGTCCCTTTGCCGGCTCGGCCTGGGCAAGCGATCTCCTGATCGACGCCCGGTAATTTCGGGATCCGGTTCGGGCATCGGCTCGAGCTGGCACAGGACAAGAGGGCCGTCGCGGCTTGACCGCGGCGGCCCTTCGTCGTTGCATCCATAGATGAAAAGATCATCGGTATTTTGCATGCTGCTGGTGTTCGCCTTCGGGCACGACCTTGCCGCGCAGCGCACCACGCCTGCACAGGCGACCTCCGCTGAGTCGTACGCCCTTATTCCAGCCCCGCGCGAACTCGTGGTACGTCCGATGGTCGCGTTACGCGGCGGTGTGTATGTCGCGCTGTCACAGCACGCGGCGGACCGCGCAACTGGTGCGCAATTGCGCACCGCATTACGTGCGCGCGGAATACGCGTGGTGAACACGGCGGCGGTCGGTGCGGTCATTGTCACGTTGTCTCGCACATCGGACGTGAGCGCGCAACGAGTACTTACGCACGACACTTTGCAATTTGACCGCGTCATGACCGCCGAAGGTTATGTGCTCCGGACGACCGAGTCTCGCGTGGACATCATCGGGGCGAGCGATGCCGGTGTCTTTTATGGCGTCCAAACGTTGTTGCAGCTCGTGCAGGGATCGGGTGCAACCGCGTCGGTGAATGGCGCGCGTATTCGCGACTGGCCCGCGATGCGTTGGCGCGGGTTTCATGATGATCTGTCGCGTGGTCCAATACCGACATTGGCATTTCAAAAACAACAGTTACGTACGCTGGCGGCCTTCAAACTCAACGTGTATTCACCGTACTTCGAACATACGCTGGCCTATAAATCCTATCCACTCGCCGCGCCGCCTGGCGGGCAATTTAGCAACGCCGATATTCGCGAGCTGGTGGCGTACGCTACGACATTGCACATTGATGTTATTCCCGAGCAAGAGGCCTTCGGTCACCTGCACCATCTGCTGAAATGGGAAACATATTCTCCACTCGCGGAAACGCCGCATGGCCACGTACTCGCACCTGGGCAGCCGGGCAGTATGGATTTTGTTCGTTCAACGTTTGCCGAAATCGCGACATTATTTCCAAGTCAATTTTTGCACATCGGCGCTGATGAAACGTTCGAATTGGGGCGTGGACAGACGCAGGAACGCGTGGAAGCGGAGGGGAAACGACTGGGGAAGGATGCGCGCGAAGGCGTAGGCGCGGTGTACGTGGATTTTGTCAAGCGCATTGCGACGGCGCTCGCACCGTTGCACAAGCGTCTCCTCTTTTGGGGCGATGTGGCAATGAATCATCCGGCGCTTGCGAAGACGTTACCGACAGACATGATCGCGGTGGCGTGGTGGTATGACCCAAAAGATCGCTACGACAATTATCTCATTCCGTTCCGTGAGGCAGGCATTGAAACGTGGGTCGCGCCTGGTGTGAATAGCTGGAATCGCGTCTATCCGAACAATGCAGCAACGCTCACCAACATTCGGAATTTTGTGCGAGATGGTCAGCGACTCGGCGCAACGGGGATGCTTAACACCAGTTGGGATGACGACGGCGACGCCATATTCAATCAAGCATGGTACGGCGTCTTGTTTGGTGCGGCGGCTTCATGGCAATCAGGCGAAAGTAGTATTCCGCAATTTCAATCGTCGTATGGGCGCGCTTTTCACGGTGACACGACGGGCCGTGTGAACGAAGCGCAGCGTAAGCTGATGGCTGCGCACACACTGTTGCAATCGGTCAGTGTCGGCGATGCCAGCAATTATTTGTTCTGGCTTGATCCATGGAGTGCTGAAGGACGTTTTGTCACCGAGAAAACAAAACCGATTTTGCGTCAGTTGCGGCTGTTGGCAGAAGGCGCTCTTTTAGATTTGCACGCGGCCAGTCTGGGGCAGTCGCTACGTGAGCCCGATGCGGTCACGGCGATGGAACTTGGCGCGCGCCGACTCAATATGATTGGCATGAAATTTCAGTTCGCCGAAGAAGTGGCGGAGATGTATGCGCGCGCCTACGCGTCTACTACAGATACCATTGCAGCGACCGTGCCCACACGCGACCTGGGCGACATTACAGGTATTAATGGACGACTGCAGGATTTGCGCGACGAGTACGGTGTGTTGCGCACGATGTACGAAGCATCGTGGTTGCGCGAAAATAAACCATATTGGCTCAACAACATTACGGCGCGCTTTGATCAGGTGCAGCAACTGTGGATTTTACGCGCCGATCGCGTCAATCAGGCGCGTCAGCGCTGGTATCGTGATCGCACGTTGCCACCAGCGTCAGAGCTTGGTATTCCGGTGGTACCGGTAAAGCCAATTCTCCCGGTCAAGCCGGTCGTGCCATAACAATTGATGCACGCTACCGTACGGCGAAGACGCGTTTGCGCTCCGGCGTGTAGTACCACCACTTGTGTGGGGGTGCGCCTTCCATGAACCGAACGGCGGCAATAAATACGTCAGCGACGCACGGATCTTGACGCTCACCGGTGATCGTGCACAACGCATCGTACAACTGATACGGATCGCGGCCGACCAACTGTGAGGGCTCGGTGATGCCGAGTAGGCGAAAGTCGCCCGCGATCGCCGGGCCAACATTGGGGAGATCTTCTAGCCTGCGCTCGTCGCGCGGCAGCATCACGGTGTACGCGAAGGAAACGTTTCGAGCCGCGCATCGACTACGCGCAACAGATTGTACGAAAACTCGACCGCGGCGCGATAAAACGTCGGATCAATTTTTTCGGCATCATCGCCTGGCTGGTGGTAGTCGGGATGATCCTCGACGCCGAGATACAGGAACGGAATACCTTTGCTGTGAAAGGCCGCATGATCGGACGAGCTTGTCCAATCATCACCCGGCGTGACCGTTCTACTCTCGTGTCCAAATCGAATAGCGATGGTCGCACGGCTGGCGGCGTCCGCTGCAATCGGTTGAAGAAACGGATAGTGCGCAGTGCCCGTGACCCACAGTGCCTTGCCGTCTTGTCGACTGATCATATCGAGGCTGAGATCTATCGCAATACGCGCTAACGGTACCGGAGGATTGGCGACAAACGTGCGCGATCCATGCATGCCACCCTCCTCATTGTCGAAGAACGCCAGAATCACATCATGGTCCGGTGGTTCACGCAACAATCGCTCGGCGATGGTGAGCAGTGCAATGCATCCCGACGCGTCATCGTCTGCGCCGTTGTAGACAACGCCGTTTCGAACGCCGAGATGATCATAGTGCGCACTCAGCACGATGGTCCTGCCACCGCTTCGGCGCCCGGGGATCCGCGCAATAATGTTTGCGCCAAGCGTGTCCGCCCCAGCGCGAGTCGGCAGTTTGACGGATTGCTCAAAAGAAGCACCGATCGGTTTGGCGCCGATTGCTGTCAACTCCGCGACAATCCAGCGCCGCGCACGTCGCGAGCCGTCGGTTCCGGCACGACGCCCTTCCATGGAGTCGGCGGACAGTGCGCTGATACGCTGCATCAAACGTCGAGTGATGCTGTCCGTTGACACCGGAAATGCGCTCTGCGCACTGAGCGACGGCGACACGACGGCGATCGCGAGCATGATCGCGTGCGTCAACAGCAGCGGGTACCAGCAACGAGCAACACGCATTGGGGTTCCAAAAGAGTGGACGCGCGGTGAAAAAATACTATTGAAACCATACGCCAGCTTGCCCAACGAGTCGCGCCTGCACAACAAACGCGGTTGCCGTTGACGTGACGCCGATGATGTGCAAGCCGCTTACGCTGCTTCCCATCACAACGCCCTTGCCCACCGGTCCATTCAACTTACGCATCAATTCTACCCGCACTGAGTCCAGTTGTGCGCCAAGCGGCACACGGCCCCCAAGGGTCGCACGATGCACGGCGCGAGCAATGAGTGGGGCGGCGAGTGTGGCTTTCATACGGGACATCATACCGCGACTCTCGATCGACCAGTCGAGATTGTCCAGCTGCAATTCGCGAGTCGCGGCATTCCAACGCAATCGTGCAACCAGCGAAAACCTGCCGTGTAGCACGCCGTGTACATCAAGATCGATATGCACCGTATCCGCGTTTCCGCGAACATGTACACTGTCCACATGGACGCGTCCCGTTGCTGTTTCTACCGCAAGTAAGACCCCCGCGCGTCGTTCGATTTCGCGAAAAGGCAGTTCGACCGCAACGGGCACGTCGAATCCGTCTGGTACGTCAGCAAGTGTCAGTGGCGGAAGCCGACGCGCGGACGTCTTTGGTTTTGCACCTGCGACGACACGCGGTCGCGCATACAAAATGAGTGCGGTGCGAAAGCTCGGCCCGTTACCATCGAACGGTGCCACGCGCACATCCTGCGGATCGAGCACGAGCCACAGCGTGTTCGTAGAGTCGAGTGCCGTGGGTTCAAGAAAGCTACGCCACAACGAGTCCGCGAATGGTTGCAAGTTGGCAACGCGTGGGATGGCAGTATCGGCTTCTGCAGCGAAGTCTACGAGCTGTCGATCAATGAGACCTCGCAATCCTTTTGTCGCGTCTACACCAAGCGCGGAGACAAGGCACGGATCAAGCAACTCCGCGTTCAGCTGTGAGTTGCGTGCACCGATGCGCCAATCCTTGCGCCAGTACAAGGACATATGCATAGACAACGTCACGCGACGCATGGGTTCTGGCGCATATCCACAACTCGCCACGCGCGTACCACCGATGACGCCAAGCTGCGCGCGATACGCGAGGTGCGTGACAATGGTAAGCCGATCGCCCAATGCGCTCAGCGCCAGCGAATCTCGACGGTAGACGTATTGACGGCAGACCAGGACGTTGCATTGTGACTGGTCGAGTGAATCTCGCATCGGAAACAGCGAATCCAGCGCGGGACGCAACGAACGCAAGACGTACGTGATGCGTACCGGCACGATCGCCACCGTTGTTTCTGGCAACAGACCAACGGCGACCACAGGCGTAGGGTTGAGCCCTTTCGACGTGTTCACGCCACATGCGCTAGCAGCGCTCAGCAACGCAAGCGCGCACCATTGCCTACCTCGTGCGTTTCTCTGTCCCGGAGAGCTTTTCATGCGCCATTCGGTTTCGCTCGCTCGCATTTTCACCGCTTTGACCGTCACCGCAGTACTCACGCTGGCAGCCACAACATCACTCTCCGCCCAACGTGGCATGGGCAGAGCTGGCGGCGGCGGCACGCGCGGCGGCGGAATGGGTCGCGGTAGTGGCATGGGGCAAATGAAGTCGTCAGCGGAGACTGTAAAAGAAAACCTCGAGCGCAACGATCCTATTGCTTTTCTTCTGGATCGGAAAAAACCGTTGGCGCTCTCGGACCTGCAGAAAGATTCGCTGAAGTCGCTGCGGAAAGAAATGCAGCACATGCAGGAACCACTCTTTAAGGACATGATGGCGCAAGCCAACCCATCACCGGTGCGCGGTGACATGCGCGATGGCGGCGGGATGGAGAACGGTGGAGCGGATGGCGGCAGACGCAGCCGTGGCGGATCAAGTGGCGCATCGGACACCGTACGCGCACTTGCTGGTC
>JANYFO010000337.1 GCA_025362635.1 Gemmatimonadaceae bacterium
CCAAAACCAACTGTGCGCGCGATGACGATTGATCAACCCGCCGCCGAACGCAAACAGCGCGAGCACTAACACCGACGCGCCGGCGTACTCACTGTGAAAGTGAATGCCGTTGCGACCCCAGTAATTTGCAAGGATGCCAGAGAACTGCGGCAGATATTCGTTGATTGTTTCTTCAAGCGGGAATGAGTAGCTCGTTGCGTACTCGTAGCTACTACCCCCGGCGCGAGGTGACCAAGCAACGTACTCAGCCACGGGTAGGTATTGGACGGCACCTATTGCTGCCCCAAGAACGACCGCGCCGAGTGCGAAAACTAGTGGTTTCAGCTTCGGCTTCGATACGACCGAAATCGGCGTAACGATATCCGGCGCTACTGCGAGCGGACGAAATGTTAAGAAAAGCGCGTATGCGCCGATCGTGAGCAGCATGTATTGCAACAACTGCGGATGTGGCGAGAGCACCGCCATTCCGACTGCGATCGACAACCATCCCCACGCCGCGCGACGCCCATCACGCATCGCGCGTATGAGTGCCCACAGTGCAGCGGGGAGCAGCGCGCTGACAAATAATTTGCCATCATGTCCGGGCGATGCGTACGACGCGACGGCGCCACTCAAGAGATACGCGACACCGCCGACCACTGCGCTCTGAAATCGCACTCCAGCTGCGCGTAAAAATCCAATGGTAAAAAAGCCAGCGCCAATCATGTGCAACACGAAACCGAATGTGATCGCGATGTCGGTCGGCATAATCATCCGTAACAAAAACGTCGGATAAAAAATGTCTCCGTGCATCGCCGCGACGTACGGCATGCCTCCGAACTGAAACGGATTCCAAAGCGGAAAACCGTGCCCGGTTCGCAGCGAGCGTGCGGCAAATTCGCGAAATGCAAAGCCGGCGATGTACTGATCCGAATGCGGATTGACGAGAAACGCACCGCTCAGCGCGGGCCACGCAAGTAGCATCGTCGCTCCCACACATACCAGCGCGGCCCAAACGAGCGGAGCGCGTGGTGCCGCCTCAGGCGCGGGGGGTGCATCTGTACGAGCCATTACGTGCAGCGCAAGTGAAGGTGCCGCATGACGACGCCGAGTCAGCTCACGCGGCGGACAGTAGCGCGCGCGATGGTTGGAGCGACAAGGAGGGAGATCAAGCCCGGCAAGACTTCAATGATGGTTAGCCACACGCGCGACGCGAGCGCTAAAAAAATTGCATCGGGTTGTAACGCAAGACCAAACGCCACGAGTAGGCCAGTCATGACTGTTTCTCGCACAACGAGTCCGCCGGGTGCGAAGATCATCAAGTAGCCGCTAATATATGAGACGGTGTAAACTGCGATAAACAGTGCGGGTGCGCCAGCAATTTGCGGTACAAGTCCGCGGGAGAATACCATGAATGCGAGGCCATAGCCGATCCACGCGAACACATTGACCAAGGTTACGAGCCAGAGGATGCGTGCACGGAGGTGTCGTTCAAGCGGAGGAAGTCCGCGCCACTGTGCGATACGCGCAAGGATGGGTGGTAGCATCCACGGCAGTGCGAGGACACCGAACACGAAGAGCACGCTCCCCACAATCGCAGTGATGCGCTGCGTCGAATCGAGCAATCGCAATACGCTCGCTCCACCAAGTACAACGACGCCAAAGCCCGCACCAAGATTTAGAAGCGCACCAAGCAACGCTGCTCCGATCGCTGCGATGCCGGACGCGCCTTCACGTTGCGTCAGCACGCCCATGGCCGCGATCGATCCGATCTTCAACGGTAGATACTTGCCCAAATTCGAGATTGTCCAAATGCGCACCGCGGCGCCGAAGCGGAGATGGCTCCCCCATCCGACGAGTAGTGTGCGCCAGCTTTGCACCAGAGACGCGTGTACGATAAGTACGATGCTTACAGAGAGCAGCATCCAGCTCCATCGCACATTCACGTGCTCTGCGACGTCCCGCACGGCGCTCCATTGTTGCGATAGCGCACGCCCTGCGTAAACGAGCGCGGCCACGATCGCGACGATCTGCGCGATGGTCCACCACAAACTGCGCGAATGCTTAGGTGGACTCATTCATAGCCTCCGCATACAGCGAGAGATACCGTGACGCCACCACACTGGGTGCAAATCGCTCGCGCATCGCCGCACGCATCTTGTTGCGTGAACGTTCATCGTGCGGGTCATTCGTCAAAACATTTCCGAGAGCATTGGCCAGAGCAGTGATGTCACCACACGGTACGAGAACACCACCCCATTCTGTACCGACGACGTCGGACAATCCGCCGGACGCGTATGCAACAACTGGCGTGCCGCATAACTGCGCTTCGACGGCAACGAGGCCGAGCCCTTCCTCTGTCGACGGCATCGCCACGACGAGCGCACGCCGATAATACGTTGCGAGCACGGACGCTGGTTGCGCGCCGTGCCAGCGTATTCTCGTTGACACGCCACGCGCTGCTGCGTACTCGGAAAGTCTGCGTTTGTCGGGACCATCACCAACGACATCCAGCCACGCCTCGAGCAACGGCTGTTGCGCGAGTGCATCGAGCAATTGCGCCAGTCCCTTCTGCACGTTGAGTCGCCCGACAAACAAAATACCATCACGAGCGGAGGACTCATTGCTTCCCGCGTCGGCGTTCAGCGCGTCAAAGTGCCGATCATCCACCGGCATCGGCGCAACCTGCACAGCAAGTCCTCCGGTCAATCGGGTCGCGCGCTCAGCCAACCACGAGGAGACCGCGGTGCGCACAGCTGCGGTCTTGAGTATCGCGCGCATTAATGCATGCGCGGGTCGCCACTGTTGCGCGAGTCGAACGTCGGAGCCGTGCATCGTCAGCACGATCGGCGGTGCGTGCCGTGGAAACGCCCGCCACAGTGCAAGACCCGCCGGAAACCACCAGTGCACGTGCACGACGTCGTAGGGTTCGCCGCGCGTGCGTGCATCACGCACGGCTGCCGTTGTCGAGCGACGAAGCGCTCGCAACAAGCCAAGCAGCGCGAGCCGCGCGGTCCATGACGAGCGCACCGCCTCGGCCATTGTACCGCTGTAGGCCAGTGTCATACGCGCATCGGTCGCATATCGAACGCGTGAAATCGTGACACCTTCAATGCAGTCGAGCGCAGCTGGTCCGGCACCTCCCGGTGCAATCACATCAATGCGCGCACCGGCTGCTTGTAGCGCGACCGCCAATCGTAATACGAACGAGCCGGCGGCATCGCCGTCGAACCGTGGGATATTGTGCGTGACGAACAAGACGCGCACGACGCGTCGCGCCGCGTTAGCGGTTGTCGTACGTCGACGCGCGCTCTGCGTCGATCGCCGATGTATTGGATGTATTGATGGGGAGACCAGCCCGCGTGTGCCGAGTCGTCTCGAGTTCGCGGCGTAGTTCGCGCACTTCCGCGCGCTGCTGCGCAATCTGCTCGCCCAGAAGCCCAGTTGCGAAAAAAATCGACCCTAACATGAGGCAGGTCTGCACAACGGTCCAAACCCAACGTTGCCCCTGCC
>JANYFO010000185.1 GCA_025362635.1 Gemmatimonadaceae bacterium
GCCAAGTCGTGCCATAATTTCGATCCACGCCAATGACGAAGGCATGTCCGCGTCCATTGAATTTCGTGTCGGCATAAAATCGCCCAGCACGAGGTGCGGCTGGTCGATAAGGTGCGCGCCAACTTGTTGGATGGGCTGCTGCCGGGGCCACGGCTGCGACAGATAGGTCTGCAATCGATCCATCACTTCATGATGCTCGCTGCGGAACTGTGGCATATGCGCGAGCATCAACAATGTGTGAAACGACGGCGCGGCAACCTCAGCTGGTAACACATGCTGGTTGCCAAGACGGATCCACGGCTTTTGCGCCAACGGTGACCGCAAATAAAGGCCGATGCGGTCAGTCAATCGACGAGCGGCACCACGAAGCCGCGGGTCACTTTCGTATCCGGCTTGCGCTAGCGCGGCAGCGGCGGCCTCGCGCAACATGAAACGCCCGCGCTTTACTAGATCATCATCAGTGGCCGTAGCCGCCATCTCGGACAAATAGGCCGGATTGTCGTCTTCCGCTAGGAGCCGAAAAAGCAGTCGTTTTGTAGCGGCGAGTGCCGGAGACTCCGGGTCCCAACCAAGCTCGAGCAGTCGTCGATAGGCCACGATGGTGCCAACACCAATAAGCTCGCCGCTCTTGGGCACGCTCAGCATGCCGCCGGGCCACGTGCCGTCAGAATCCTGCATCATGAGTAGCCGCAGTCCTTGATGGGACGCGTAGGGAACCACGGCTAGACGAGCATCGTCGGCGCGATACTTCGCGACATCAACGAGCGCCCGGTACTGAAGGGCGGGAGATGCATGCTTCAACATCCAGCCGATGGCAAAGGACGTCGGCGCTGCTGAAGACAGCGGGGTGCCAGTGGCCGACGGCGGACTGGGCAGTAAAATCGACGGGAGCGAATTAGGAAGAGTCACAGGTTGCCTATTGTACCCGCGACAACCCATTCCGCCAGAGGTCGATTGCCTCGTTTCGCCCGGTTCATGCAGGAACGGTGCAATTTAACCGGGTGTCGAGTTCAGCACCGTCTGTCAAGTCGGCGGCGCTGGCTCATTAACGCTTTTATACCGTGCTGCGTCTAATTTTGTGTCTAGGGCAGGCGCGCGTCCGCGTGCTTCGCCGTGTTGCACGCTTTTAAACGGAATTCCATATGAAGACCCCACTAAAGATCGTTGCCTTCGCGCTGGCGTTTGCTTGCGCTTCAGTTGCTCAAGCCCAAGGTGGCGGCGGCGGTGGCGGTGGTATGAGCCAAGCAGAACGAATGGCCGCACAACGCACGCGCACCTTTGAAGGCATCACGCTGACGGCTGAGCAAACCAAGAAGATTGACGAGGTCTACGCGTCGCAGGCAAAGATGCAGCAAGAGATGATGGCAGCAGGCGGTGACATGCGGTCGCCTGAGATGATGGCCAAACGCCAAGCCATGACAGCCGAGACGACGAAGGCAGTGAAGGCTATCCTTACGGCTGAGCAACTGGCGACGTACGAGAAGAACGTCGAAGCTATGCGCGCAGCGCGTCGCGGCCCGGGCGCTTAAGGCCATTCGTGGCTCAAGCAATCTGAGGTAAACGATGGGGACGCCAACCGGCGTCCCCATCGTCGCTTGTCCCCCGCACGGCGTCGGGCAAGATTGCCACCGACATCATGCGCGGCGAATTCGTTGATCTGGGGGGCGTCCGCCTCTATTGCTACGCCTTCGGGTCCCGTGGTGCTGGGGATCCGATCGTGCTCGTGCACGGAGCATTCACGTCCTCGCACCTTTGGCAGGACTTGCTGCCGCGTTTGCCACAAGGTCATCGTGTGCTCGTACTCGACCTCTTAGGGCACGGACGGAGCGATCCGCCGAGTACGGCATCTATGACCGTCGCTGGGCACGCGTCGCGCGTAGCAGTGCTTTTGGACGTAATGGGTGTCGAGCGCGCGTCCCTCGTTGGCCACGGAATGGGTGCCGCCGTGTGTGCGCTGGTCGCCGCCACGCATCCCCGCCGCGTCGCGCATCTGGCGCTCATCAATCCCACATTGCTCGCGCGCAACCCGCGCGACGCGCGTGTGATTGGACGCCTTGCGCGGCTTGCGTGGTTCGTCCCGCTATGGCAGCTATTGTCTCCGCAATGGCTTGCATCAGCGCTGCACGCCGCGCTTCTGTCGTCGTACTCTCAGCGCGATGTGGGTGCACGGTCGCTGGATTTTTATCTAAAGACCTTCCAAACGCGCGACGGACGGGCATCGGCTTGCGCGCAATTGCGCGCGATTGCAGCATCACACCACGATACTGCGCGCGCCTTAGCGCAGGGTGCGATTACCTGCCCAACGTCCATCGCGATGGGGACGAGTGATCCATTCCTTTCGCCAGCTCACGCTACGCGCCTGCTCGACGCGTTACGCGACGCCACGAACGATTCGTGCACGTCGCAATGCATTCCCGGCGTTGCCCATGTCGCACCAGAAGAAGCACCCGACCGACTCGGCGCAATTATCGCTACACTGCTCACCCGTTGACCCGAGAAGTACATGATCGATCGGCTAGCCACGATGCGCACGATGGCCGCAAAGCAACCGGACAACCCGCTCGCGCGCTTTGGGCTCGCAAATGAACTGTTAAAGGCAGGCTTGCTGGCCGAAGCCGTCGATGAACTCGCCGCGTATTTGTCGCGCTACGACGACGAAGGCAACGGCTGGTTGCGTTACGCTGATGCGTTACAAAAACTCAAACGGCCCGATGACGCCAGTACGGCGATTGCCAACGGTATCGCGGCGGCGCAACGCTACGGACATGGTGCATTGGTAATGGAATTGGAAGCGCTCGCGGAGCAGTCGTAATTTCCCAACAACGCAAGCGAGCGTCAGAGTCGTCGAACTTCATCCGCCGCTTGCAGCGCGCGTTGTATCTCCACTGAAAGCGCGCGCGCTTCCTGCGTTGCGCTTGTCACGTCATTGATCACCGCGCCGATTCCGAGCGTGCGGAGCTTAACCATGTCAAGACGTAACGTACGGAGTGCCATTGACGCACTGTCGAGTTGCCGCAACATCGTCTCGCGGCGCTCGACGAGTTCCTGTAGTGATGCGCGTTGCCGTGTGAGCAGCGTCACGCGCCGCTCGTGATCTGGCGCGGAGTCTGGTTCGGCTGCAGCAGCAGCGATGCGCGCGTCCAGTGTCGACATCGCGTCGGATGGCAGGTCGCGATTGAGCCGCTCAAGTCCATTGGCGAGTGCACCAACACGCTCGAGCAAGGCATCCGCCGTTGGCTCGACATCCGGCACCAGCGTGCGATCAGCGTCCGTGAGCCTTGATGCGGCATCCTTGATCGCAAGTCGATCTTCAACAGCCGTGCGCAGCGTATCGCCAAACGGCGAGGCGAGCACAGATGCGCCGGCAAGCCGATCAATCGCTTCACGTAATTGCACATCGTGCGGACGGTCATCTCCCGCGCGCGCGTATTCGCGCCATCGGTCCCCGAGTGCAGCGGTCAGCGGAATACCGAGTCGTCGGACGCGTACGCCGGCAACGATCGAGAGTTGCAGTGAGATAAGTCCGCTGACGATCGCAGCGGCAAACGGCACTTGCAACGGATTGAGATGAAATGTGGAACCCACCGCCAGTGTTGCCGCCGCGACGGTAACTGATCCCGCAAGCCATTTTGCGCGTCGTTTCAATGATGCGACCGCGTTGCTCATGCGTTGCGGTTTTGACAGCGGCTGTGTGTTCATCGCAACGTGTCTCGCCTCGACATCTGCCTCGACCGCAGACTCGCTACCGAGTATGTGTGCCCACGTCGCGCCACGCTCGCGCAGTCGCGAATACACCGACAAGATGCCTATGCTCATCCCAAACGCCGGGAAGATTACCCACGGGAAACCGCCGACCCGTGAATTTAAGAAGGTAAGAAAAATCATGATGGCGCCGTTCGAAACAACCTGATACCGGAATGCGGAGATTTGACGAGACAGAGGGCGCGTGCTTGCACGCGCAAGGCCGTCATCCGGCAACCGGTGCGCTAATTGCCGCTGCTGGTCCTTCAGCTGATCACGATACTCACGACGCTGGTCGCGCACGTCGTGGCGCCACTCTCGATATTCGTCGCGACTGGCCCCCACGGGCAACGGCGGCAAGACCGGCAGCTGTGGAACCAACATCTGTGGCGCTACACGATATGGTAACGCGTACGGCGACGGTCGTGCCGCCAGCGAGCCATCGCGTAGCGCACGGCGCAACGCATCCCGCATCGCGAGCGCATTTTCCCATCGATCGGCTGGACGTTTGGCAAGACAACGTTCGAGAATATTGACCAGCACGTCCGGTGCATCAGCGCGCACCGAGCGAATGGGCGGCGGCGTAGCACTCACGTGCTTGACCAACATGGCCGGCGTCGTGGCGGCTTCGAATGGCAAACGACCCGCGAGCATGAGATAGCCGACGACGCCTAGAGAGTAAACGTCGCTGCGCCCATCGACATCGCGTTCTCCTGTGGCTTGCTCAGGGCTCATGAACGCTGGCGTGCCCACCGCGATGCCCGTTTGTGTAAGCCGCGAGCCACTTTCTGCCGCACGCGCGATGCCAAAGTCTGTGACTAACGCACGACCGGATTCCTTATCAAGCAAGATGTTATCGGGCTTGATGTCGCGATGCACCACCGCACACGCGTGCGCATACGCCAAGGCGTCGGCGACCTGTTCGAGAATACCCGCAATAAATTCGAATGACGGTCGCGGTTCGCGCGCGATGCGCGCGGCCAGACTTTCGCCCGCAACGAGGGCCATGGCGAAGCACACCAGTCCCGCGTGCTCGTGCACCGCATAAATGGGCACGATGTGCGGGTGATTCAGTCGCGCCGCCGTTTGTGCCTCGCGGACAAAACGTTCACGCACATCCGAGCGAAAGGCGAGCTCCGGAGGCAGTACTTTGAGGGCGACTACGCGCTGCAAACGAACATCAGTGGCCGCATACACCACCGCCATGCCGCCGCGACCGACTTCTTGCTCGACGAGATAGTGGTCGCCAAACGCGGCCGTGACGCGATCACGCAACGCGCTCGCATCGATCGCATCGTCTGCTCGACGCTTGTCGGATGCACGCTGCGAATCCGCGCCCCGCGCCGACTCGTCGGCCACGTGTCCCTTAGCCTGCGGCGCTAGCGGTGCGCGAACGCGTGGCGTCGCGCACTTCACCGGCCGCTTGCACAGCGATATCGACTTCGCGTGCGAGCGCCATTGCTTGCTCC